>JADLHI010000142.1 GCA_020848895.1 Hyphomonadaceae bacterium | reverse complement strand
TGCGCGATCCTGAAAACAGCGTGCCGCGCTTCACTGTCATCTTCGCAGGCATCGCTGCGGTTGTGCTCGCTCTCGTCGCCACTTTTGTCGGGCCGCTCATAACGTCTGGCCGCGAGGTGCTGACGGGCGCGGTTGAATCCGTCGCGCCGCCGCCGGCTGCGCCGGAGATTGCGCGCCGCTCCGGCGCCGAACTCGCGATCGACCGGCTCTCGCAAGCCAACGCCGCGTCGATTCTCGCCGATCCTGCGCGCCTCGAAATGCAATTTCCTGACTCGTTGCCGGGCGGCTTCCAACGCCAGTCGACAAGCAAAGCGCAGGGCGGCGGCGTGTCGAGAAGCGACGCAGTGTACCGCGATGGCGCGGCAACGCTTTCGATTTCGATCGTCCAGTTTGGTGCGAACGTCGATCCCGCCGCCTTCGCCGCGCTGCTTGCCGTGCGGGCCGATGGCGCGGTGGAAGGCGGCTATAACCGTACGCAGGCGATCGACGGGCGCTTCTATGCCGAAGAAGTGCGCGCAAGCTCGTCGCGCTACGTCGTTATCGGTCGCGGCGTGGTGATGATCGCCCAAGGCGGCGTCACTATGGATCAAGCGCGCGCGGCCGTGGAGACGATCGGACTCGACCGGCTGGAAGGCATGTTCGGCCGCTAGACATGGAGCGCGAAGCTCATCGCCGCTATCACTGGGCGCGCCTGCCTCAAAAGAGTTCGCCGCGACGTTCCGGAGAACGCCGCGGCGTCGGCCCAGGGCAGGGCTTTCGTGTTAGGCGTTTGCGTCGGTGAGCAGGCCGCGTGAGGCTGCTTGCTTCTTCATCGCCTTCTGCAGCTTTTCGAACGCGCGCACCTCGATTTGACGCACACGCTCGCGGCTGACGCCGTACTGCACGGAGAGTTCTTCCAGCGTCGCCGGTTCATCTTTCAAGCGGCGCTCTTGGATGATGTGGCGTTCGCGTTCGTTCAGTTCGCTCATCGCCTCTTGCAGAAGCGTCATGCGCTCACTGAACTCTTCGGTCTCGGCCAGGCGGGTTTCCTGGGTACCTTCGACAGAATCGTCGGCCAGCCAATCCATCCATTCGCTGTCGCCTTCGCCGCCAGCGCCGCCGATCGGGGCGTTGAGCGAAGCATCGCCGCCGCCGCTCATGCGCCGGTTCATAGAGATGACTTCATCTTCGGTGACAGCGAGCTTGTGGGCGATGGTCGCCACTTGATCGGGCTTCAGGTCGCCCTCTTCGAGCGCGGCCATTTCGCCTTTCATGCGGCGCAGGTTGAAGAAGAGCTTCTTCTGCGCGGCGGTGGTGCCCATCTTCACGAGCGACCATGAGCGCAGGATGTATTCTTGGATCGAGGCGCGAATCCACCACATCGCGTAAGTCGCGAGGCGGAAGCCCTTATCTGGATCGAATTTCTTGACGGCCTGCATGAGGCCGACGTTGCCTTCGGAGATCACTTCCCCGATCGGCAGGCCGTAGCCGCGATAGCCCATCGCAATCTTAGCGACCAAGCGCAGGTGAGACGTGACGAGTTTGTGCGCGGCCTGCGTGTCCCCGTGTTCCTGCCAGCTCTTCGCCAGCATGAACTCGTCTTCCTTCGTCAGCATCGGGAATTTGCGGATCTCCGAGAGATACCGCTGCAGCCCTTGTTCAGGGCTCAGAGCAAGCGTGAGCGCGGTTGAAGCCATTGAGTTGTTGGACCCCTCCTAAGGCGGGTTGTTCGGTCTGCCTCTTAGTACGCTCCAGAGGACCGGCCGGTTGCCGCCATGGCCACCTATATAGGGAGCCATTCAAGCCTTCGCCGTGACCGGCATTAGGCAATTCTTAGTGATGGAACGTAACAGGAACATACCGATTCGGCAAGCGAAACGAAATCAACGAATAGAATCAGCGTCCGGAACGTTTTGAGATGGGCGCTAGAGCTTGGGGTTCAAGGCTCATTTCGCTGGCCGCAGTGTTTCTCGAATGTTTCCGAGAGCGCCCAGACGCAGAGTGCGACAACCAGGCCGGCAAGCCCCCAACGGACGCTCAAATCAACCAAACTTAAATAAACTGGGGCCGCGGCATCCATGATTTGAATGGCTGCCGCATGGGTCTGCCCGTTGCCCGGATCGGGCATGCGCGGCAGCAGGTTGAACATCCGCACTTCGTTCAGCGCAAATAGCGCCAGCGCGCCCACAGCAGAGAGAACGCGCTCGGCGTTTGGAAAGATCGACGTCATCAGGTGTTCCGCCCGTTCTTGCAGCGTTGGCAATCTACAGCGCTTCGCGACTGAGCAGGAGATGGCGCGGCATGTTCCTTACAGAGGAACTTAGTCTGTGTGCGCGAGGCGAACGACGTCCTCTTCGCGGAACGCGGGTGGGCGGCAGGGGCCGACATGGCCGGCGAGGCAGACTTCCTCGGCGCTGCGCGAAGGCGGCGGCGGTGTGATGCCCCAGCCGCCGCAATACTGCACCCTCACCGCGTCGCCGCTGCTGGCGGTGCTGAAGCCCCGAACGCAGGGCGGGTCAACGCCCATGGCCGGCCTGATGGAAGCGCTGATGCGCGGCGGCGAGGGATCGTAGGCGCGTCGCGTGCGCTCCACGTCGCCGTATTCCTCTTCGAGTGGTTCGTCCGGGCAGTCGGCGCGGCGGTCCCTGTTCAGCCGATCGAAGCAGGATAAGGCGCGCGCCACCATTTCGCGATCGACCGGCAGCAGAGTTTCCGTCGGCGTAGCTTCGGGCGCGGCGATACGCACGCTGCTCGGCGGCGGCGGACGCCGATCTACCGGCGGCGGCCGCGGCGCGTCCTCGATGGTGACATGCACGCCTTGCACGGTCAGCGCCTCTTCGAGGCGGACGACGCGGGAGCCGAGGATCATCACTGCGCAGAGCAGCGTGATGAGGATGGCGGATGCAGCGAACGACAGCGTCCGCCCACGCGCGCCAATGGTGATAGCAGCGTCGCTCACCGGTGTCCCCCTCGCGCTGAAGCACAAGGCGGCGCAATGCGGCGGAAATGGGCCGTGTGGCTAGAGCTGTCGAAGAATTTCGATTAGCGCCGCCATATCGGCGGGCAATTCGCTTTCGAAGCGAAGCTCGGCGCCTGTGATGGGGTGCTTGAAGCCAAGCACCGCGGCGTGGAGCGCTTGGCGCGGAAAAGCAGCCACGGCGGCAGCGGCTTCATCGCCATGCGGGCCCTCGGCCTTGAAGGCCCGTTGCTTGCCGTAGAGTGGATCGCCGACGAGTGGGCAGCCTAGGTGCGTCAGGTGCGCGCGAATTTGGTGCGTACGTCCAGTGTGCAGGCGGCATTCGATAAGCGCGGCGGCCGCGCGGCCGGCTGATGCGCCGCTTTGCTGTCCGTAGCTCTCGACGGTCCAATAATCGGTGATCGCGTTCTTGCCGGCTTCCGTTTCGGGATTGCGCGCGACGACATATTTGCGGCGATCTTCGTTGGAGCGCACGAGGCGATTTTCGATCCGCGCGCTGCGATCCTTCGGCGCGCCGCGCGTGACGGCGTAGTACACACGCTCGAGATCATGCTTGGCGAAGAGCTTGGCTAGGCCCGCATGCGTCGCGTCGTGCTTGGCGACCACAACAAGTCCGGTGGTGTCCTTGTCGATGCGGTGCACGATGCCCGGCCGCGCCACGCCGCCGATGCCCGAAAGCGAGTCCGCGCAATGCGCCAGCAGCGCGTTCACCAACGTGCCGCGCATCGAGCCAGGGGCGGGGTGCATGGCCATGCCGCTGGCCTTGTCGACGACGATGAGGTGCTCGTCTTCGTAGACGATGTTGAGCGGCAAGCTCTCGGGTTGGGGCGCGGCGGGTTCCGGCGGCGGCAGCGTCAGCGCGTAGGTGGCGCCGGCACGCGGCTTATCTTTGGCATGTGTGACCGGCGCGCCATCGACAGTGAGTTTGCCGGCGCCGATCAGGCCCTGCACGCGTGAGCGGGACAAATCCGGCCAGAGCTTCGCCAGCCAAGCGTCCACGCGCTCGCCCGCATCCGCTGGCGCCACGGCGCTGCGAACCTCACCGTCGGTCTCCTGATCTGCGTCCTCGTTCACGGCCTCTCACTAGCCGCCAATCCCGGGGCCGCGAAGTGCGAACGCAGGTATTCCAGGGGTGACAAAGCGTCGTGCGCGCCCCGGGGTGACGCGGAGAGCGGTTGTGAGAGTCGTCGGCGCGCGCCAAAATGCGCGCGGGAGGACGATACATGGCGAAACGGGGATGGACGCGCCGCGGCGCGCTTGCGGCTGCTGCAACGGGCGCTGTCGCGGCATGCGCGCAAAACGTCGAGACGCCGGCCTATGACGGGCCGGTCGCCTTCAACCACGGCGTCGCCTCCGGCGATCCGCAGGCAAACAAGGTCATCATCTGGACGCGCGTGTCGCCGCAGAACCCGGGCGCCGTGCCGGTACGCTGGATCGTCGCCCGCAATCGCGAACTCAGCGATGTGGTGAAGACCGGGATTTTCGAAACCAACGAAGCACGCGACTACACCGTGAAGGTCGACGTCACCGGCCTGCGTCCGGGCGCGCCATATTTCTACGGCTTCCGCGCCGGCGATGGCGCGAGCGCTGTCGGCAAGACGCGGACGCTGCCGCATGGGCGGTTGAATGAGGTGAAGTTCGCAGTCGTCTCGTGCGCTTCGTTCCCGCATGGCTTCTTCAACGCGTACGAAGCGCTGGCGCAGCGTGACGATCTCGATGCTGTCGTGCACCTTGGCGATTACATCTACGAGTATGGTCTCGCCGGTTACGGCGGCGATGTCGCCACGCAGCTCGGCCGCATCCCATCTCCGGAAGTTGAGTGCATTCGCCTCGGCGACTATCGCGCGCGTCATGCGCAATACAAAACCCAAGCCGAACTCCAGGCCGCGCACGCCATCGCGCCGTGGATCGTGGTTTGGGACGATCACGAGACGGCGAACAACTCGTTCGCTACTGGCGCCGAGAACCATAACGAAGGCGAGGGCCAATGGGCCAACCGCAAGCAGGCGGCGCTTCAAGCCTATTACGAGTGGATGCCAATCCGCGATCCCGAGCCGGGCGCGGCATTCGAAGCGATCAACCGCTCGTTCCAATACGGCAATCTCGCTTCGCTGATCATGGTCGAGACGCGGCTGCTCGCGCGCACTGAGCCGTTCGATTACAATTCGCAGCTGCCAATTGAGATGCAGCGTTGGAATTTCACCAACCCCGCCGCGCCTGTCGCCATTCGCGATGGCGAGCCGGACGTGCCGGGCATGCAGCTCTTGCCGCGCGTCTATGAAGCTGTCGGCGCCGAAACGCGTCCGGTGCTCGATTGGCGCCGCGCGCAGGGTTTGGTGTCGCGGCCGAAGGATTTGCCGGCGGGTTTCTTCATCGCGCCGGACGTGCCGGCGTTGAACCAATTGCTCAACGCGCCGGATCGCCAGCTGATGGGCGCTTCGCAGGAGCAGTGGCTCGCCGATCAACTGCACGCTTCGGTGCGTACGGGCGCGACGTGGCAGGTGCTCGGCAATCAGATCCTGATGGCGCCCGTCAACGCGCCGGACCTTTCCGCGACGCCGGCGGCTCTCGCAGATGCGCTGGAGCGTCTGTTGCCGGGCGTGAAGCAACAGCTGAAGCTCACGCGCTTCCCGTTCCCGCTCAACACAGATTCCTGGGACGGTTATCCGGGCGCGCGCACCCGCGTGCTGGCCTCCATGCGCGCCGCGCAGGGTAATGCGATCGTGTTGACGGGCGATACGCACACGGCTTGGGCAAACGAGATCAACGATGCGACGGGCCGCGTGGCGGTGGAGTTCGGAACAACCTCGATCACGTCGCCAAGCGATTCATCCTACTTCCAGCCCTTCGGCGTCGATTTCGACGGCGGCATTCGCGCGCGCAATCCGCACGTGAAGTTCAACGACTCGAAGGATCACGGCTTCCTGCTGCTGACGCTGACCCCCGAGCGCGCAACGGGTGAGTTCTTTGCGGTGTCGACGATTTTGTCGAAGGATTACGAAACGACGCGCGTTAGCGCTTTCACCGTGGCTCCGGAACCTGGACCAAGCATCGGCCCGCTCACGCCTGTTTGACGGCGGCCTTTAGCTCAGCCTCTTGTGCGCGCGCTCGATTTCGCGCGCGAGTGTCTCAGGCGTCAGGTCTTCGAACGGCCGCTCGCGAAGCGCGCGCAAGAGCGCCGCATGCACGAGGTAGTTTGATGCATTCACGTCGACGCCGGAGTGCAGTGCGCGTGAGCGTAGAGAGTCCGCGGTCGCGATGAAGTGCTCTGCGTTCATGGCGCGCATGCCTAAGGGGCTATGGCGACCACAATGTGGCGCATCATGTCTTCGCAGCGCCCAAGCGATTTACATTTGATCCAGGTTTCATCAGCGCCTGGAGTTCGAGTGATGGGGCGCCGACGAGCCATTCTTGCACCAATTCGCCGAATATCGGCGCGTATTTGAAACCATGTCCTGAACACGCGGAGAACATCAGCACGCGATCGTTCATGGAACTCGGCGCGATGATGAAGTTCTCGTCGGGGGTCACCGTGTAGAGGCAACGCTGCGTGCGCGCTGGGTGCGGATTATGTTTTGGCAACAAAGGCGCCGCGTATTCGCTGAGCAGCTTCGCATCGCTGTCATCGGGGTCGCGCACGTTGTCCGGATCGGTCGCGCCGCCGATTGAGTGCAACCCAATTTTGTAGAGGCCGCGCGGCGCCGGCATGCCGAAGACGCCGACATCGTTATCGACGCAAATCACTGGCAGCAAACGCGGCGCCGCCGTTTCGAACCAGCCGACAACCCGCCGTTTCACGGCGAGCTTGCCCGCAAACTCAGGCAGCATCCGTGCGGCCCAGGCGCCCGATGAAACGATGACCGAGTCGAACGTGCGCGCTTCGCCATTGATGCGCAGTGTGAGGCCCTCGATTGGGGCTTCGATCCGCACGTTATGCTGCAGCTTCGCGCCCCACTTCGGCGCTTGGCGCAGAAGAAATGCGCGCGTCGCATCCGCGGCGATGACGCCAGCGTCCTCTTGCCGGAACACGTCCCATTCGTAGGGCATCGCGATGTAGCCACGCGTCAGCGCGTGGATCGCGTCGCCGGGCAGAAGCGCCGCCGGCTTGCGACTGAGTCTTTGGCAGGCGGCGACGAATGGTGATCCGCGCGGGCCGGCCATTAAGCCAGATGTCCACTCGATCAGCGGTTGGCCAGCCAAGCCTTCCCAAGTTCGCCACGCGGCGCCCGCGCGCCGGGCCAAGCCGACATAGGTTTCGCCTTCACCGGGCGTGAGGCGCATGATCCGCGTGTCGCCGTGCGATGAACCGCGCTCGTGCATCGGCTCGAACTGCTCAAAGCCCCAGACATCATGGCCAGCGACCGCAAGCCGAGCGCATATGCTCAGCCCGGCAACGCCCAATCCGACGACGGCCACCTTCATTCGTGTGCTTTAGCCTTCCCCTCCCCGCGAGGGGAGGGGGCAGAGGGCGGGGCGAGGCGCACGGGTCGCAAGTTCCCAACACCAATCCGCGTTCGACTTGCTTTTGTCGTGTTTCTCCCCACCCCTAACGGCTCCCCTCGCGGGGAGGGGAATCACCATGAGTCTGAAGGACAAGATCAAGGCCCAGGTCGAAGCGTTTGACCTTTGGGCGCGACCATGGGCGGAAAAGTCCAAATGGAACGCTTGGGCTTATGAATTCCTGCTGTTCGGGCTGAAGCAGGCTTGGGCCTGCCTGTTCGGCGGCGCGATGATCGCGCTTCTGGTCGGCACGCATCTGTTCTGGCCCGACAACGCACTGATCGCGCGCTACGATTTTCTGGTCCTCGCCGCCGTCGCCATCCAGGGCCTGCTGCTCGCCACCAAGCTTGAGCGCTGGGAAGAGGCGATCGTCATCCTGATTTTCCACGTCGTCGGCACGATCATGGAAATTTTCAAGACCGCGCACGGCTCATGGATATATCCGGAGGACAACATTCTGCGCATTGGCGGCGTGCCGCTGTTTTCCGGCTTCATGTATGCGTGCATTGGTTCGTACATCGCGCGCGCGACGCGGCTGTTCGAAATCAAGTACATCAACTACCCGCCGCTCTGGACGACATGGCTCCTGGCGCTGCTCGCCTACATCAATTTCTTCACGCACCACTACACGATCGACATCCGTCTTGGCCTCTTCGCTTTTTCGGCGCTGATCTTCGGCCGCGCCTGGTTCGTGTTCACGCCTGACCGCACGCCCCGGCGGATGCCGATGCTGATCGGCTATCTGTTGGTGGCGCTTTTCATCTGGTTCGCGGAGAACGCCGGCACATTCGCGGCGGCCTGGGTCTATCCCAGCCAGCGCGACGGCTGGCACATCGTGCCGATCGAGAAGATGGGCGCTTGGTATCTACTCATGCTGCTGAGCTTCGTGCTGACGACGCTCGTGCACAAGCCGGAGCGGATGAGTGAGGTGGGATTCAACGCTGCGCAGCCTTCACAATCGCGCGAGACCTCATCTCAGGCCATCACGTCAGAGTGAGAGCGCCCGCCGAGCGATTGCGGTGCGCGGAGAAGTGCGCCTCAGCTTTGAGGCATCGCTCGGGAGGGATTGATGTTTCGATACATGATGGCGGCTGCATTTGTGCTTTGCGCCGCGGCGCCGGCGTTCGCGCAGGACTCGGAGGAAATTGTCGTCACCGGCGCGCGGCTGGAGCGCTACGAGGAACTGGTGCTGCCGGCGATCACGATGACGCGCCGCGCCGATGCCGTGCTAGCGAATGCGACGGTGTGGTCGGACTCGCGCGATCCGGCTGTGCGTTCGCGCGAAATCCGCGCCACTTTGGAGGATATGGCGCGGCGGGCGCGGGCGAGCGACGTGACAATCTCGTTGTCGCAGGATGATGTGCTGCGACCGTTTACGGTCGATCTGGCGATGCGGCTCTTGGCTTATGGCGGGCGCGCGGATTCGGGGCAAGTTGTGGTTCAGCTGCGCACCGCGACGCGCGGGGCGGACGATACGCTGGACGCGGCGCGCGGGCGGTTCACGCGGTTCGTGGAGTCGATCTCGGAAGATGGGCGCGCGAGTGTGGAGTTCGATGAGGATGAGCTGCAGCTCACAGTGATCAATCTGCCGCAATATCGCGCGCCGCTGATGGCGGCGATCGTGGCTGACGGGCGCAGCGTCGCGGCGGCGATGGGTGAGGGATTTCGGCCGGAGATTTCGGGGCTGGAGAGTCCGGTTGCGTTCCGCCGCAACGGCGATCTCGATCTGACGCTCTTCATTAGCTACGCGCTGCGCGTCGTGCCGCTCTCCTGAGCGCAAGCGCTCATTCCGTCATTCCGGACGCGCGTTAGCGCGATCCGGAACCCAGGGGCGAGCGGCAGTGCGTTTGCACCTGGGTTCCGGGTTCTTAGCTGCGCTGATCCCCGGAATGACGGAGGTGGTGGCGCAAACGAAAACGGCGGACCTTGCGGTCCGCCGTTTCTGTTCGTTGGAGCGCCTAAGCCTCAGCCGTAACCGGCGAGCTTCAAGAAGCGATTGCGCAGTTCGGGGTCATTCTTGAATTCGCCGGTGAATTGCGTGGTCACCGTCGTCACGTCCTTGTGGTGGACGCCGCGCGTGGACATGCACTGATGCTCGGCGTCGATCAGCACGGCGACGCCGCGCGGCTTCAGCGTGTCGTCGATCGCCTGCGCGACTTGGCTGGTCATCGTTTCCTGCGTCTGCAGGCGCTTGGCGAAAATCTCGACCACCCGCGCGATCTTGGAGATGCCGACCACGGCATCCGTCGGCAGATAGGCAACGTACGCTTTGCCGAGGAACGGCGCGATGTGGTGCTCGCAATGGCTCTCAACGTCGATCTTCTTCAGCATGACCATGTCGTCATAGCCGCTGACATCTTCGAACACGCGGTTGAGTTCGGTCGCCGGGCATTCGTCGTAGCCGCTGAACCATTCGCGATAGGCATCGACCACGCGCTTGGGCGTATCCTTCAGGCCCTCGCGCTCGGGATCGTCACCGGCCCAGGCGATCAGCGTGCGCACGGCTTCCATGGCCGCTTCGCGCGAGGGGCGCTTCTGCTCAGCCTCTTCAGGCGAGCGCCACTTCAGAACTTCACTCATCAGGGAAACGGTCCTTAGTCTGAGGGACGGAGGTCGAGCCGGGAGGGTTCCAGTGCGACCTACGGTCAGCAAGGACACCCGGACTTAACGCCCGCCCGAAATTCACCTCAGGCGACGGGACCCTAAATCGGCCCCGCAAGAGATATGGAGTGTAACACACCGCTCCGCTAGAACCCACCCCGCATGAACATCGAACTCTCGAACACGTTAACGCGGCGAAAAGAGCCGTTCGTACCGGCCGATCCCAAGCGGGTGACGATGTATGTCTGCGGCCCCACGGTCTATAACGTGGCGCACATCGGCAACGCCCGCCCGCCGGTCGTGTTCGACACGCTGTTCCGGCTGCTGCGGCACGCCTACGGCGAAAACGCCGTAATCTACGCCCGCAATTACACCGACATAGACGACAAGATCATCACCGCCTCGATCGAGCGCGGCGTGCCGATTTCCGACATTACCCGTGCGGTCGAAGCGCAAT
>JADLHI010000141.1 GCA_020848895.1 Hyphomonadaceae bacterium | reverse complement strand
CTACGAGGCCTTACGAAAATCGCGTTTCAGTGTGCCATTTTAACGCGACTTGAACGTCTCCTCCGTATGGTCCCAGCCAACGATCAGCGTTTCCGTCAGAGAAACGCATCGAGTTGGTTGGTGGTGATACATGGGAAAGACGATCCTGATCGTCGATGACGATCCGGCGCAGCGCCGTCTATTGCAGGCGGCAGTAGAGCGCAATGGTTTCCTGACACGTGCGGCTGAGAACGGCGCCCAAGCGGTCGAGGCCGTCGAGAAGCACGCTGACATCGATATCGTGCTGTTGGACCTCGTCATGCCGGGCATGACGGGCCAAGAAGCGCTCAAGGAAATTCGCATGCGCCGCGGCGATCTGCCGTGCATCGTGCTGACCGCCTCGGGCGGCATCGACACGGTCGTGCAAGCCATGCAAGCGGGCGCGAGCGACTTCTTCGTGAAGCCGGCTTCGCCCGAGCGCATCATGGTCTCGATCCGCAACGCGCTCGAAATGTCGAACCTGAAGACCGAAGTCGTGCGCATGAAAAAGCGTAGCGCCGGTCAGCTCTCGTTCGATGACATGGTCGCCAATGCGCCGGTCATGGCGCCGGTTGTCCGCATGGGCAAGCGCGCGGCCGCCTCGAATATTCCGGTGCTCATCACCGGCGAAAGCGGCGTCGGCAAGGAATTGCTGGCGCGCGCCATCCAGGGCGCTTCCGAGCGCGCGGGCCGTCCGTTCGTCACCGTGAACTGCGGCGCGATCCCGGAGAACCTGGTTGAGTCCATTCTCTTCGGCCACGTGAAGGGCAGCTTCACCGGCGCCACCGACAACCACGCCGGTAAGTTCGTCGAAGCTCACGGCGGCACGCTGTTCTTGGACGAAGTCGGCGAATTGCCGCTCGATATGCAGGTCAAACTGCTGCGCGTGCTGCAAGAAGGCGAAGTCGATCCGGTCGGCGGCAAGCGCCCGGTGAAGGTCGACGTCCGCATCATCAGCGCGACCAACAAGGATCTCGCCAAGCTCGTTGCCGACAACGCCTTCCGCGAAGACCTCTATTATCGCCTCAACGTGTTCCCGATCGAAGCGCCGCCGCTGCGCGAGCGTAAGGAAGACCTAGCGACGCTGGTTCAACGCTTCATCGCCCGCTTCAACGCCGAAGAGGGCCGCAACGTCCGCGGCGCCTCAGCCGCGACCATGAACATGTTGATGAGCTTCGATTGGCCGGGCAACGTCCGCCAACTTGAGAACAGCGTCTTCCGCGCGGTGATCCTCTGCGAAGGCGATATGCTCGAGCCGGAAGATTTCCCGCAAATCTCGGGCCTAAAGCCGCTCGTCGCCGCGAACGACGCGCTGCCGCTCGAAGTGCCGGCGCCCGCGAACGATCACCACGTCACCGCCGCGCACGTCGCGTTCCAGGACGTGATGACGGCCGCCGGCGAAGTCTCGCCGCAACCCGTCGCGGTATTCGACGGCGAAGGCCACTTGCGTCAACTCGAACAAATCGAGCGCGACCTGATCGAACTCGCCATTGACCACTACGCCGGTCACATGTCCGAAGTCGCCCGCCGCCTCGGCATCGGCCGCAGCACACTCTACCGCAAACTCCGCGAATACGGGCTGGAAGAGAAGGTAGCGGCGGAAGGCTAAGGAAATAAGCGATGACGTTGCTGCTGATACTCGCAAGCATCAACGTCATCGCCTTCCTAGCTTTCGGCTGGGATAAACACCTCGCGGAAACCCACCAAGGCCGCATTCCTGAGCGCATGCTGCTAGCGCTTGCGCTCTTTGGCGGCGCGTTGGGCGCATTGCTCGGCCAACAACTTTTCCGTCATAAAACGCAGAAGCAACCGTTCGGCACGCTGCTCTGGCTGTGCGCGCTAGTGAATGTCGCGGTCGCCTTATGGAGCGCCGGCGCCCTCGCCGGCGTCGTTCCGACGCCATAGCGCTGAGGAAAACCGCCAATCCTCCGGCCTCTCCACCAAGCCAGCCGCGACCGGATTGTTCTCCACGTAAGCGATCGTCCACTCGAATTGCTCATTCGACCGCATGAAACGATCGAAATACTCACGTTGCCAGAGCGCGCCCTTCCGCCCCTCGGCTTTGTTGATCGCGTGCGAACTAACTGATTTCCATTGCTGCACGATCTCAGAAAGGTTGGCGCCCTCCATTTGCTCCACCACGACGTGAACGTGTGTGGGCATGATGCACCATGCTGCCAGTGCATAACGGTGGCCGTCGTCATAGAGCAGTCGTTCTTGGACGATCTGCGCGTGACGCGGCTGACTGAGTAGTCTTGAGCCGTGACCGCGGTCGAACTCCCTGTCGGCCCACAATGCTCGCTCTGCTGCCTCCCCAACGATAGGCGGTGGCGCGCGAAACCCGTCTTGAAGGCCGAAGACAATATGCTGCACGAGTCCGCGCTCGTCGCAGTGCGGAAGGTAGCCTCGGGACCGCCAACCATCGTGCATGTATCAACCGGCACGCCGGCGAGGGCGCCGGCGCTCCATACTATTCCTCATCCCGCTCCCGCCGCTGCGGCCTATTCTCCCACCCCAGCGGCTTCTTCGTCGTCAGGCCTTTGCGCTTTTTGCCGCGCGCTTTCGCGGCGATCTCTTTCAGCTTCACCGTCTGCAGCGACGAGAGCGCATCGTCCTTGCGCCCTTTGCTCAAATCGTTGAACGCGCTCCCGTACTTCTCCAGCCTTTTGTCGATCTCGGTGAGAAACTCGTTCTCCCACGCAGAATAATCGACCGCGCCTTCGCCCGGTTTCACTTCGCCTGTTTCAGGATCAACCGTCTCTGGCGCGCTGCCCTTGGCGGCGAGCTTGCGGATGATCCGCAGCGCCTTGCGCGTCTGTTTGCGATCGATCTCGCGGGGCATTTCTAGGGACTAGGTTCTAGGGATGAGGGACGGGAGGCGCAATTCACACCTCGTCCCTAGTCCCTCATCCCCAGTCCCTCGTCCCTAAATCTCACCCAGCGCGTGCAGATAGAGTTCTTTGATCTGCTCTTGCTCTTCGCGCTCTTGGCGGTCCTGCTTACGGAAGCGGATCACTTGGCGCAGCACCTTGCTGTCAAAGCCCGTCGCCTTCGCTTCGGCGTAGCTTTCCTTGATGTCGTCGCCGATCGACTTTTTCTCTTCCTCAAGGCGCTCGATGCGCGCCACCAGCTGGCGCAGCTTTTCTTGCGCGCTCTGCGTCAGCGATTGCGTTGCGACTACGTTGTCGGTTCCACCAAAGTCCGCCATCTGCCCACCCCATCGTTTCGAGAATCGAATCGTTACGAAACGCTAGAACAAGTTCACACCAAGCAGAACTGAACTTCCTCCGTCATTCCGGGGCAATGCGCAGCATTGAACCCGGAACCCAGGGGCCAACTCACAGCTCTTTGATCCCCTGGGTTCCGGATCGCGCTGCGCGTGTCCGGCATGACGAGATCAAACATTGGCTGACGTCATCTCGTTGACACGCCGAATCGCCGGGAACAGCTTGGGGACGCCCTAAAGGTGCGAGTGAAAATCCATGCTTTGATGAAGAACACGTACGATTTCGATTACGTCATCCGGGCGCAAGCGAAAAAACAGGACATGCGATCCGACCGCGAGTTTTTGGTATCCTGCGCGAATATCGTCGGCTGGCCGCCCGGTTCTGTCGCCACGAGCCAGGCCTTCGCAGGCGGCGCCGATGTCGGCAACATAGCGCTCGGCCTGATCAATCGACCATGTGTCGGCTGTGTAATCCCAAATTGTATCAAGATCGCGAGCGGCGGCGTTCGTGAGAACGTAGCGCCGTGTCATCCGCGTTCTTTGCGTTTGCGTGCTAGGAACCTATCAAACGCGAAGGTCGTCGCCTCACCGCTTTCTTCGCCTTCGATTAGAGCGGCGCGCAGAGCGGCAAGCTTGGTTTCGCGTTCCTCCAGCAGCCGAAGGCCCGCCCGCATAACCTCGCTGGCTGAACCAAAGCGGCCCTGGGCAACTTGCTCGTCGATGAAATCGGTGAAGTGGTCGCCCAGCGTGACTGAAGTGCTCTTGGACATAACTGCTACTATTATATACCAATAGATCGTATTTTCAAGCCGCGATGATCTCGCTGACTCTTCGAATCGCGGCGACGATCAGATCGGTCCTCAGCCGATGCGGCATATGTCCGGTGTCCGGCGCGATCACGAGTTCCGCCGCCGGCATATCCACAGCCAGCGCCCGCGCGTGGCGCTTCGGCGAGACGATTTTGTCTTTCTCGGCGGTGACGATAATCGTCGGTGTGAATAACTCAGCGTAGCGCGGCTGTTGCGCTCCGAACTCTGTGTTCGATGCGACGACATCAAACGCGCTGGCGCGAAACGCACGTGGCTTGAAGATCATCGGCACGCCGGCGTGTTCGAGATAGTTCACCGGTACAGCCGCCGGCCAAAAATTGTTGGCAACGCTGCTCGGACTAAGCGGTGGGCCAAGCCAGGGAATGATGAGGTTGCAGAACAGATCGCCAATCACCGGCTGCGCCGAAAGCCGCGCCCACCACGCCGGTTTCCACGGGTAAGGATTGCACGCCGGCGCAATCAGCACGAGGCCGCTGACCAAGTGCGGATGATCCAAAGCCAGCCGCAACGCCACGCCCGCGCCCAGCGAATGCGCCACGATGATCGCCGGCTCTTCACCGGTTTGCTCCAGCACACGCGCCGCGCATTTCGCTTGCGAGG
>JADLHI010000140.1 GCA_020848895.1 Hyphomonadaceae bacterium | reverse complement strand
GGCGGCGGCGGCGGTTCCGGCAACAGCGAGATGCAACCACCCAGCATCGAAGCTGCGAGCAAGAGCGAAGCAGCGCGGATCATGGTTCAAGCTCCACGGTCGGCCGCGGACTGCGCGGCGTAAGAACGGATGGGTTTTCTTCCAGATTGTTGGCAACGCGGCCGATCGAAGATGCAGCTCTGCGGATTTCTTCCGCGGCCAGCGCAAGTTCGGGCAAAGTCTCACCAGAGGCTACGCCCGCGGCTTGGTTCACATTGGCCAGCACTTCATCGAGATCAGCCAGATCGCCCTGCATCTGCCGCGCAAGCACAGCAATCTCTTGCGCCGCTTCACCCGATTGCGTCACGACAGAATCGTGCGCCGCCAATTGCTGCGACACCGTCTCAAGGTTCTGCAGCGTCCGCGTCACGCGCGCGATGTTCTCATCGGTCAACAGATCGCGCACAGCCGCCATCGCTTCCGAAGCTCGCAGCGCCACTTCTTCGCCGCGCGCCACGATCACGTCGATCTGGCTGCCCCGCCCTTGAATACGCGGCGGCGGCGCACCGAATGCCGGGCGCAGCAATTCCGCATCGACGCTGCCGGCGGAAAGCTGGATGAGCGTAACGCCCGTCAGACCCACAGGCTCCAGCTGCGCCTCGGTGTCATTCTTCACCGGCACGTCCGAGGAAACGCGGATGCGCGCGATAACGCGGTTGGTGTTGTCCGGGTCGATGCGCAGCGACTCAACTTCGCCAACCTTGATGCCGTTGAATCGCACTTCGCCGCCTTCGGTCAGGCCGCGCACCGGATCGTCGAACACGACGTCATACTCATTGAAGCCGCGCCGCAGATCGCCGGTCGTGATCCAGGTCGCGAACAGCAGAATGAACAGCGCGCCTATGATGGTCGCTGCGCCAATGAGCACGTAGTTGGCTTTCGTTTCCATGGCTCTACCCTCCCGCGGCGCCGGCTTTGGCGGCGCGGCCGCGCGGACCTGAGAAATATTCCTTCACCCAACCTTTGGCGTCGGCAGTGATTTCGGGGATCGCGCCAATCGCGGCGACCTTGCCCTTGTACAGCACCGCCACGCGGTCACAGATGGCGTGCAGCGTGTCCAAATCGTGCGTCACCAGGAACACGGTAAGACCAAGCGAGCGCGCCAGCTCTTCGGTCATGCGATCGAAATTCTCGGCGCTGATCGGATCGAGCCCGGCAGTCGGCTCATCGAGAAAAAGCAATTCCGGATCGAGCGCGATCGCGCGGGCGACGGCCGCACGTTTGCGCATGCCGCCGGAGATTTGCGACGGCTTCTTGTGGTGCGCGTCGGGACCAAGCCCAGCCATCGAAAGTTTCAGCCCAGCGATCTCGGTGCGCAATTCGGCCGATAAGTGCGTATGCTCGCGCAGAGGCGCCTCGACGTTCTCGAGAACCGTGAGGTTTGAAAAGAGCGCGCCATCCTGGAACATGACGCCTAGCCGCGGCTCGATTCCCTGCTCTTCGAAATATGGAAACGTAATTTCGCCGCCCGTTGGTTTGTCGAGGCCGACGATCTCGCGCAGCAACACGGATTTGCCCGTGCCTGAAGGGCCGACGACGCCCAGAATTTCGCCGCGGCGCACATCGAGATCGAGGCCGTCGTGCACGGTCTGGGTTCCAAAGCGCGTCACAAGTCCGCGTACCCGAATGGCGACATCGGCGCTCACCAGTCCATCTCCAGGAACCAGAGCGCGAAAATCGCGTCCATGAGGATGACCATGAAGATGCCCTGCACGACCGATGTCGTAACGCGCGAGCCCAGCGAGCCGACATCCCCGCCGACGGAGAGGCCTTGCTTGCAGGCGATCACGGCCAGTACCAGCGCGAACGCCGGCGCTTTGACGAAGCCAACCCAAAAATGTTGCGCCGGCACCACTTCCTGGAAGCGGCCGAGGAACATAGCGGGGCTAATGTCGAGAGCGCCCCAGCACACCAGCACGCCGCCGAACATGCCCGCCATCATCGCCGCGAACGTCAGGATCGGCGTCATCAGCAGCATGGCGATGACGCGCGGCACGACGAGCGCGTCCATCGGGCTAATGCCAATAACGCGCATGGCGTCAATTTCCTGGCGCATCTTCATGGCGCCGATCTCGGCTGTGAACGAAGAATTGGTGCGCCCCGCCAGAATGACGGCCGTGATGACGACGCCGAATTCACGCAGCATGGAAATAGCTACAAGTTCGACGACGAAAACCGTCGCGCCGAAATCGGCAAGGATGCGCGCGCCAAGATAGGCGACGACCATGCCGATGAAAAAGGACAGCAGCATCACGATCGGCAGCGCGTTCAGCCCCGCCTTCTCCATCACGTTGACGATGGAAACCGGCCGGACGAGCCGCGGGTTCACGATCTGCTTGCCGATAGTGACGAGCGTTTCGCCAAAGAAGCCGACGGTCTCGACAATTTCGTCGGCGATCGAAACCATGGCGCGGCCGGTCAGATCGAAGAAACCTTTGAGACCCTGAAAATGCCGCGGCGGCGGCGCGGGGCCGGCGTATGATTTGCGCGCCGCTTGCAGCAGGCGCATCGCATTGGTGTGCTCGCCGCGAATGGCGATACGGACTTTGTCGCCGGCCGCGCTTTCGCGGAAGGTGCGGTCGATCAGATAAGCGCCGGCGACATCGAAACGGCCAAGGCTCGACACATCGACGACGGCGCCCGCCTTTAACTTTTCGGAAACTTCCGCCAAGCCGCGTTCGAGGCCGGCGATGGTGTCCACCGTCCAGTCGCCGCGCAGCGCCAGAACCGACGCGCGTTCATCCTCGCGGAAGTCAAAGGCGGCCATCTCGGCCAATCCAGGTCCCCTTCAGGCTTTCTGCCCGTCAACCGATAACGGCTAACAGAAAATATTAGGCAAAGAAGCAGAGGGCGCTTTCGGGGCGACGGTTCCCGCGACAGGCGAATTGTTACCGAGGTGTTGCTGCGGAAACGCGCGGTTTTGTCGGGATCAACAGCAGCGCAAGCAAGCCGCCGGCGCCAGCCATTGCCGCCATCGCCCAATAGCCGATAGCGCCGCCGAGGTCATAAAGCTGGCCGGAGATGAGCGTCGAGGCGCCCATCAGCAGCCCGCCGGACATCACGGCGTAAAGCGTTTGCGCCATGGCGGCCGAATGCTCCGGCGCATCGCGATGCAGCAAGCGCATGGCCCCGACGTGCGCCGCCGCAAAGCTCATGGCGTGCATCGCCTGCAACGGCCAGAGCACCCAGCCCAAGGGCGCAAACCCCATGACGAACCAGCGCGCGACCGCAGCGCCCGCGCCGATGAGGATAAGCGCTTCGGGCGTGCTGCGGCGCTCGATGAAAGGCAAGCTCCAGAGGAACGCAACCTCCACCGCAACGCCGAACGCCCACAGGATTCCGATCATCTCATTCGAGATGCCCTGCCCGCGCCACACGATGGTCGAGAACGAATAGTAAAATCCATGCGCGGCTTGGATAAGGCCGCACGCAACAATGAGAATAAGAAAACTGCGATTGCGCAGCAGCGCCCCGGCGCCGCCGCTCCTAGAAGTTGTCGCACGCGGCGGCGGCGGATCGCGGTGAAGGCCGAGCCAGCTTGTCGCCGCCGTTAGCGAAAGCCCGCAGAGCACCCAGATGACGACCGCCACAATACCGAAGCGCGCGACGACGATGCCGCCAAGCACATTGGCCGCGATGAACGCGATCGAGCCGATGCCGCGCGCGATGCCGTAGCTGATCTTGCCGTGCGCGGAGGCGCGCAGCGTCGCCGCTTCGATCAGTGGCGTCATCGATTGCGTAAGCGTCAGCGCCACGAAACCGAGAATGAGCAACTGCCAAAAGCCTTGCGCGACCAAGAAGAACGCCGCGTAGGCAAACACCGCCGCGAAAGCGATGATCTTCAATGGCGCGGCGCGGTCGCTGGCGCGGTCGGCGCGGTAGGCAATGAGCGGCCCGGTGATCAGCCGCGCAAATTGTGCGAGCGAGATTATGATCCCGATCTCGGCGCCACTGAGATGTCGCTCAACTTCGAGCCAGCGCGGGAGAAAAACCAGGATGACTCCCGTCGTCCCAAACAGCGCCGACATCACCATTGTCACCCGCGCGGCAGGCGTGGAAAAGATCGATGACGGGGGCGATTCAGCGCTCAAGCGCCTCCGCGTAGCATTGCTTCCGCGAGGCCGCGATACGGCAGTTTTGGAATGTCGCAGCGCGAGCCTTGCACCACGCGCGCGGCCCTCGTAACCAAGCAGCATGTACGGACAAACGCCCCCGCCCCGCCGCGACCTTTATCCCGCCATCGAAGCCTATTCGAGCGAGATGGTAAAGGTTTCGGACCTGCACACGATCTATGTGGAGCAATCGGGCAATCCGCAGGGGCGCCCGGCCGTCGCGTTGCATGGCGGGCCAGGCGGCGGCCTTTCACCGGAGATGCGGCGCTTCTTCGATCCCAGGCGCTTTCGCGTGCTTGCCATGGATCAGCGCGGCTGCGGGCGTTCGACGCCGCATGCGGAGCTGCGGGAAAATACGACCTGGGATCTCGTCGCCGACATCGAACGCGTGCGCGAGAAGTTCGGCATCGACAAATGGGTGGTGTTCGGCGGCTCGTGGGGATCGACATTGGCGCTAGCGTATGCGGCCAAGCACCCGCAGCGCTGCGCCGGCCTGGTGCTGCGGGGGATTTTTCTGCTGCGCAAGAGCGAGATCGACTGGTTCTACCAGGATGGCGCGAGCCATGTGTATCCGGATGCGTTCGAGCGCTACGCGGCAGCGATCCCGCCGAGCGAGCGCGGGGATTTTCTGAGCGCCTATCACAAGCGCCTGACGTCAAACGACTGGGCCGAGCGCGTGCGCGCGGCGCGGGCGTGGGCGCGCTGGGAAGGCGAGACGATCTCGATCGCGGGGCCGAGCGCGTTGCCATCGCGCTTCAACGAAGATCGGTTCGTCGAAGCGTTTGCGCGGATCGAGAACCATTACTTCATGAACGGCGGCTTCTTCGAAACCGACGGCTGGCTGCTGGAGCAAGCGCCGCGCATGCGCGCCATCCCCTGCCGGATCGCGCAAGGCCGCTACGATATGTGCACGCCGATGAAGAGCGCATGGGACTTGAAGCAGCGCTGGCCGGAAGCGGAGCTGGAAGTGATCCATGATGCGGGCCACTCAAGCTTGGAACCGGGTATCGTCGACGCGCTCGTGCGTGCGACCGATTGGATGGCCGATCGCGCCAATTGGTAAACGGGAGCGAGCACGATGCGGCACAGACTAATGCGACCGGTGTTGGCGCTGGTTTTTGCATCTTTTTTGACGTCGTGCGTCTCCGGTGGCTCGATCGAAGACGGCAGCAAGTACGGCGTCCGTATCGGGATGACGTTTGAAGAAGCGAACACGATCCTCGTGCGGCGCGGAATGCGGAGATTTCCTCCTTTATCCGGCGACGCGGTCAATTCGATGTGCGGCCTACGTGCGCCGCAGCCGGGCGAAACCATCGTCGACTACAGCCGAAACGGCACCGGACAGCCACCTGTAAGCTGCTTGTTCACGCGCGATGGCCGAGTCACCGCGATTGCGTGGGAAGCTTTTTAGTAGCTACCACAGCCAACCGCGAGCGCCGTGTTGATCACGGTGCAGATCGACCGACAGCACGATCGCGTAGCCAGCCATCAGCGTCACCATTGCGGTGCCACCGAAACTGATCATCGGCAGCGGAATGCCGACGACGGGCACAAGCCCGATCACCATCGCGGTGTTGATAAAGACGTAGCAGGCAAGCGTTGCTGCGATGCCGCCGGCGGCCAGTTTGCCGAAGAGCGAGCGAGCCTTGTACGCCACCTGCATGGTGAAAGCCAAAAGCGCGCCGAACAGCACAAGCACGAGCGCGCCGCCGAGCAAGCCGAATTCCTCGACGATCATCGTGAAGATGAAGTCGGTGTGCTTTTCCGGCAGGAAGTCGAGCTGGCTCTGCGTGCCCTGCATCCAGCCGCGACCGAACAAGCCGGCCGACCCAATCGCGATCTTCGATTGCAGCACGTGATAGCCGGCGCCGAGCGGATCTTGAGTGATGCCGAGAAATACGTCGACGCGCTGGCGCTGGTATTCATGCAGCACGCCGAAATAGGCAAACACCGCCCCGCCGATGGCGACGATCGCGCCGGCGGCGATGATGCGCCAGAGCAAGCCGCCCAGGAACATCACGCAAATGCCGGCAAAGAGGATCATCAACGCCGTGCCGAGATCAGGCTGGTGCATAACCAGCGCGACAGGCGCAACGATCATCAGGAATGGCGGAATAACCCAAAGCACCGTGCCGGTCTTGCGCGGATCGAGCTGGTGATAATAGCGCGCCAACGCCAGCACGATGCCGACTTTCATGAGTTCGGACGGCTGCAGCGAGATCGGCCCGATCTCAAGCCAGCGCGTCGCGCCCATGCGCGTTGCGCCGGCGACTTCGACGCCGATCAATAAAAGCAGCGCCAGCGCATAAAGCGGATACGCGATCGCGAGCCAAACGCGCGTATCGAGAAACATCGCCGAAAGGATCATCACGATCAGCAGCACGCCGAAGCGGATGCCGTGCTTCAGCGGCATATCGGTCCAGGCGCCGGACGACACCGAAAAGTGCATCAGCACGCCGATGAAGGCGAGCGCGATAAGAATGGTGATGATGCCCCAATTGAGCTTGGCGAAGCGATCGAACAGCGTGTTGGGGCTGGCGGTGAGAGAAAGCGCGGTCATGCGTTCCTCGCCAGATTCTGTTCGAGCTGCGCCAAACGCGCGGGCGGACGGCGAGATGGATCGCGCATCAAGGTCGCGCGCATGATTTCGCGCGCAATCGGACCGGCGACGGCGGAACCGGCGCCGCCGTGTTCGATGACGACGGCGCACGCATAGCGCGGTTCGTGCCAGGGGCCGAAACAGCAGAACAGCGCGTTATCGCGGTAGCGCCATTCGATGGTTGAGTAGTGCCGGCCGCGGTTGGCGCCGAGCGCGCGGACCTGCGCGGTGCCGGTCTTGCCGGCGATCTGCACCGGTTGCCAGGTGCGATTTTCCGGCGTGAGCGGCACGGCAGCGTCGGTTTCTGGATGGCGCACAAGTTCAAGCGCGCCGGCGCGCGTGGCGGTGCCGCCGGGTTCGTTGCAAACGCCGTACATCCCGTCGCGCACGCGCGCGAGGAAGTCAGCTTCGATGCCTTCCATGCGCAGCGCTTGCGGTGGATCGGTCACGTTTGGACCTTCGCGCACAAGGCGCGGCACCACGGCGTGGCCGTTATTGCCGAGCCGCGCGGCCATGACGGCGAGTTGCAACGGCGTGATGCCCATCGCTCCCTGCCCGATGCCGTAATTGACGGTAAGACCGCCGGTCCATTGCTCGTGGCGGTTTTCCTGCCACCACGTCGGATCGGGAATGAGTCCATCGCGGACGTTCGGAACGCTGACGTTGAAATGCTGGCCCAAGCCAAAGGCGCGCGCGACAGCGGCGATGCGCTCGGGGCCGGCGCGCAGAGCGGCTTGATAGAAATAGACGTCGCACGAGTGCTTGATCGCGTCGTGCAGATTGACGCGGCCGTGGCCGCCGGCGCGCCAGCAGTGGAAGACGCGCCCGCCATAGGCAAAACCGCCGGAGCAACCGACAGCCCAATTGTCTTCAACGCCAGCTTGCTTGGCGGCGATGCCGACCATCATCTTGAACGTCGAGCCTGGCGCGTAAACGCCGGTGACAGTCTTGTGATAGAGCGGCTTCTTCTCGTCTTCGTTATAGGCGGCGAAATTGGCTTGGCTGATGCCGTTGACGAAGAGGTTGGGATCGAAGCCGGGCGCCGAGGCCATCACCAGAAGATCGCCGGTGTGGATGTC
>JADLHI010000139.1 GCA_020848895.1 Hyphomonadaceae bacterium | reverse complement strand
GGCGCATCAGCAACAGCCCGACCGCGCGGCTGTTCGGGCGGCAGGTACTTGCGGCCCGAGAGATAGACGACGAGCGCAACCGCCATGCCGACGCCGGCGGCGCCGAAACCGTAGTGCCAGGCGATCTTTTCGCCAAGGAAGCCCGTCACGATCGGCGCGACGATGACGGCGATCTGCACGCCAAGCAGGAATGTCTGATACGCCGTCGTGCGGCGCAAATCGTCCGGCCCGTAGAGTTCGCCGACTTGGCTGGCGATGTTGCCCTTGAAGAGACCAACGCCAATGAAGAGGCACGCGATCGCCGCGACGAACGCGACGTCGAACGCCATCAGGAAGTGACCGGCGACCATGAAGAGGGCGCCGAGCGCCACGGTCATCGTGCGGCCCAGGAAGCGGTCGGCGATCCAGCCGCCGATCATCGGCGTTGCATAGACGCCCGCTGAGTAAACGCCGGTGATAGCCGCAGCCGTTGCGATCGGTGTTGCAAGCTCGTTGCTGCCGTCGCCTAGGCCGAACGTTTGACTGAGCCAGCCGTAGGCGGCGGCGACCGCGCCCTTGAATTGCTCGAAGCCGGCGACAGCGCCGACATGCTCGGGCAGCAGCAGATATTGCGTCAGATACAGCACCAGCAGCGCTTGCATGCCGTAATACGAGAAACGCTCCCACGCTTCGGCGAACACGAGATACCAAAGCCCGCGCGGGTGGCCCAAGATGCTCTTGCCCGCGGGCGGGATGAAAGTGGTGGTGGTCATGCCTGATCCCCGAAGTGTCCCGGCAGCGCACTATCACACTCGTTCGGGCGCGCTACGCCGTTTCTGCAGTTAGGCAGCGTTCGCAAGCGCGAGATGAACGCAATTAGGGCATCGCGCGGAGTGCGGCTTCAACGCCTGGGCGTTGTACGGCGAAAACTGGATTCTGTGTGAGGCTGAGATTGGTCTGCATCAGTGTGAGGAACGCCATGAGATTGTGCCGGCGCGCGAGGCCAAGCTCGGACCTATACCAATTGTCCCACGAAGGGCCGAGCGGACCTGGGCCGGCAATACTGGTGAACCATTCCGTCCATTCCGCTTCGCTGAACACATTGCGCTGCGCCATGTAGAGGATGGGCGCGGCCAGACGTTCGCTTTCGCCATTGACGTAGAAGTGCTCATTCGGCGCGAGCTGCGATGCGATGGCGTCGCGGATGCGGACGAGGTCGGGCTTCGCGTCGGCTTGGTTCAGCACCAATTGCAGCATGAGATCGGCGCTGTGCGCAGGGGCGTGGCGATAGCCTTCGCCGGGCGTAAAGCCGCGATAATCGGTGATGCTGGTCATGTAGCTGACGGCGGCGTTGATGAGTTGCGCGCGCTGCGCCTCGTTCATCCACGGCGAGATGCGATCGGTGCGCGCGACATCGGCCAGCACGAGCGCCGCGAACGGGCGCTCGAAGCCTTGGGGATCGGGCGCTGTGAGCTTGGCTTGCAGATCGGTGTTGAGCGCTGCAAGCGTTTCGGTGGTCAGCTGATTGTTGCGCATGTAGTGCTGCAGGGCTTCGAAGGCGATGCCGTCGCGGATCGCTTCGTCCGGATCGCCGAGGCACGATGTCAGCTCGCGCGCGAAGCGGTTGCGCGTGGCGTCGTCGGCGATGGTCCATTGGCTGGTTTTGAGCGCATCGAGCTGCGCGCGATCATAACCGGCTGGACGGCATGTGGCTGTTTGCTGCGCTGGCACTTGCGGCGTTGCGCAGGCGGCGAGCGCAAGCAGCGAAAAGGCGAGGACCGAATATTTCATACCTTGCATGTTCATCGCCGGGTGCGACCGGCCGCAATTGGCGTGCGACCAATGACGCGCCGGCCAAGACGGCTGCGCGTGTACGGCGGCGCTTTCGCTTATGCGAAAGCGGGAGCAGGGCGCGGGGGACGCGCTCGGTAGTGCCTTAGGTGCGATGCTTGCGCATCGCCGCGTGTCGCCACGCGCCCTCTGCAATTGTTTTCCACCAGGCCGTCGCTCCCTTGGATCGGTCTCCCAGCGGCGTGCGGAGCTTTGCCCGACTCCGGTACGTTCCCACGGTTCGCCGCGATAAGCGACTTTCCCGCGGCCTTCCGTCCGCCTTCGCTCTCGCGAGCGCCGGCAAGACATCACGCTCAATCGCATCCCTCACGCTCGCTTGGCTCGGCTAGCCCGGAGAACCTCCCGTGCGAGGGATGGGTGCATGATACGGCCGGTCTGGAGGTGTGGGATGGATTTTGGGTGGCGCGTTGATTTTGTTGGGCGAGAGCGGGGTTTGGTGTGGGATAGATTCGTCGCAAGCGGTGTTGCTCGCCCAACGCGGATGCGGGTCAGTCAATCCCCTCGGGTATTCCCGTGCCTCCAATTTTGGATATGCGCCAACGATTGGCATCGTCGAAATCAAACTGAATATCGTAGTTGAAGCTCTCGTCGATCCGCAGAAGAAAGGCCCCGCGAGGTTTTTCAAAGGTGCTTGCTAAGCGGTCGCATAGCGCATTCATGTCCGCATAAAACACAGCGTGCTTGAACGGATCGATGAGATTGACTTCTACGCCGAGGTCAACCGATGCGATTGAGCCACTTCGGTACTCGCCAAAATCATAGCGGAAGAACGCGCGCCTATTGGCAGGTGCGACGTCGCGCACGAAGTCCAGAAACCTCTTTGCTAAAGCGATTATCAGCTCGGATCTATCAGCCATCGCTACCTCGTTGCCGTTCGCCTTCTCTCGTGTCAGCGAATTGCCGGCGGCTTGCGTCAATTCCGAGCGAGCGCCCAGCGGATGCGGTTGGGTGGCGCTAGGCCGTGGCCCATGGGGTCGGCTTTGCCGGAGAGCGTGATTTGATGGCTTTCGCGCGGGATTTCGCCGCCCCAGTAGATTGAGCGCTCGATGGCGATTTCGGGTGCGTCGGTGCGCAGGCGCCAGCGTTGACCGCCGGGTGTTTCCAGCAATGCGGTTTGATGTTCTGAAATGCGCACGCGTACGTTTGGATGCAGGTGGAAGCGGACGACGTAGGGGATGTCGTTCTTCGGGTTTGGCGATTTCAGTTTCATCGGACGAATGAGTTCGTCGATGCCGCGCAGGTTTTTGCCGTCGTGATCGACGAAAATGTAGCGGCGGTGCCAGAGGCCGTACTTTTCTTTGTAGCCGTCGTGGCGGCCTTGGACGGTGATGCCGCTTTCGTCTGAGGAGCGGCGGACTTCATCAAGCTGCGGGCCGGTGAGACGCGAGCCGCCGCGGCGCTCGTCGAGATTGGCGGAGAGCGCGTCGGCGAGCACGAGGGTTGAGTGCGCGTTGGTGGCGCGCGCGGCCATGCGCGCGGCGGGCGAGAGTTCGCGCGTTGCGCCAATATTGACGATCAGGCGCTCGGTTTCGCTGGAAAGCTCAAACGAAAGCGCACTGGCATGCGCGCGTTCGGCGTAGTTGAGCGGCGGCGCCCCGCCGACATCGAACAACGCCCGCATGCCGCCGACATCGAGGCGCTGAAAACCGGTGTGGTTGGCGAATTGGAAGGGACGCACGTCGCCGCTGACGCGCGCGAGCACGGCGTCGATCGTCGCCGGCGATCCTTCCGATCCGCCTTGAAAGCAGCCCAAACCGCCATCGCCGAGGCGCAGCATGCGCAGCATGTTGGCGAGCTTCGGCAGCGTGTCGTTGATGATCTGCGGCGGATCGTCGAGCGCGTCGCGTGCGGCGACAAGATCGCAGAGCGCTTCTGCCAGTGCTTCCGGTGAGCGCGAGAGGTGACCGCCGTCGCCGTAGAATTGCTTGGCGCAAGCTTCGATGAGCATTTCTTCGCCTTGCTCGGCGAAACGCTCACCGTCCGGAAAATCGGCCGCGCCCGCGAGCACGAGCGCGGCGCCGGCCTTGATCGAGCCCAAGTGGCGCTCGCTCAATTCACTTTGCGCCATCAGCAGCAGGCGCGCTTGGCGTGCGGCGGAGCGCAGCAGCGATGCGCGTTGCTCCGGCACCCCTTGCTCAAATGCTGGGCGGCCCCAGCAGAGCCAGGCGAACAAACGTTCGGCGGTGATCTCAGGATCCCACGCGAGATCGTCCCATTCGCCGTGCTCTTTCACCCAGGCGTCGATCAGCTGCGCGATGAAGCCGTAAGCGGAAGGTCCGACAGCGGCGAGATCGACAAGCCATGAGAAAGAATGCAGCCGCGCCGTGAAATGGCGCGACGGATGCGAGGGCAGCCATGGAAAGAGGTGATCGCCGTGCAGGCGCTCGGCGCCGATGCGCCAAACGCCGCGGCCGATTTCGCGGCCACGTTCAGTGTCGCCGACGCGCGGATCGTTGCCCCAATGGCCGATGCGATCGGGTGCGGCGTCGCCCAAGCGCATGCGGTGAAATGGATTCGCGCGCCAGTGATCGTTCGCCGCGACCGGCTTCGTGTGCCGGTTGGTGGGGGAGACCGGCGCGCTCATCGGACTACGCGGCGGTTCTCAATTTTGCGATGTTGTCCGCATATGCCGTGGGATCGCCGCCATAGACCGCGGTGCCAGCGACAAGCGCAGTCGCCCCGGCAGCGATGACGCGCGGCGCCGTCTTGGCGTTTACGCCGCCGTCGACTTCGAGAATGATGTCGCGGCCGGTTGCGTCGATTTTCTTGCGCAGCTTCTCGATCTTCGCCAGCGCCGTTTCGATGAAGCTCTGGCCGCCGAAGCCCGGGTTCACGCTCATCACCAGAACGAGGTCGATGAGATCGATCACCGGATCGACAGCTTCAGCCGGTGTGCCTGGATTGAGCGCGACGCCCGCCTTGGCGCCGGTCGCGCGGATCGCCTGCAGTGTCCGGTGCAGATGCGGCCCGGCTTCGGGGTGCACGGTGATGATGTCGGCGCCGGCGTCGCGGAAGGCTTGGATGTAGGGATCGACCGGCGCGATCATGAGGTGCACGTCGAACGGCAGCTTTGAGTGCGGACGGATCGATTTCACGACACCCGGGCCGATCGAGATGTTCGGCACGAAATGGCCGTCCATCACGTCGACATGGATCATGTCGGCGCCGGCTTTCTCAGCCGCGCGCACTTCCTCGCCGAGCTTGGAGAAATCCGCAGCCAGGATCGAAGGTGAAATGAGCGTCCGCGCCATGATTTGTCGTACCCCGCGCTGGGAGGGGGGCGCAAGGCGAGCGGGTTCCGTTAGCGCTTAGCTGCGCAGCAAACGCGCAGCGTAGAAGCCGTCGAGGCCGCCGATCTCGGGCCACTGGCCGGGATGCGTGCGCAGATCGCCGTCGAGGGTGATGAATTCGGACGGGACTTCGTTGGTGAGTGGGGCGCGCTTCCAGCCATCGCGCAGTGCCGCCGCAACGGCGCCGGGGCCTTCCTCGGGTTCGAGCGAGCAGACGGCGTAGACCAGCGGCGCGCCGGGTTTGAGGAGCTTGGCCGTGGCTTCGATGAGTTGGGCTTGCAGGTCGGCGAGCGCTTTCACGTCAGTTGGGCGGCGGAGCCAGGCGACATCGGGGTGGCGGCGTAGCGTGCCGGTTGAGGTGCAGGGCGCGTCGAGCAGGATGGCGTCGAAGGGCTCGGCTTTGAATTGCAGCGCGTCGGCGCAGATGACTTCGGCTTCGAGTTTCGTGCGCGCTAGGTTTTCGCGCAGGCGCTTCAAGCGCGCTTCGGATTTATCTACGGCGGTGACGTGCGCGCCGGCGGC
>JADLHI010000138.1 GCA_020848895.1 Hyphomonadaceae bacterium | reverse complement strand
TCTCGGCATCGCCTACTTCCATTGGCGCCGGCGGTTCATCCACGCTCTCCTGGACAAGCACCAACGCAACATCAGCCTCGATCGACAACGGTGTCGGAAGCGTGACACCGGTCGCAGGTGGATCGGTATCGGTTTCACCGACAGCGACCACGACCTATACGCTGACACTGACTGGACCGGGTGGACAAACGACGCTGCAAGCCACGGTAACGATAGCTGCTGCGCCAACAGGCACATTCGCTGCCAGCCCAACTTCGATCAGCTCCGGTGGATCATCTACCTTGTCGTGGACAAGCACGAACGCCACGTCCGCTTCGATCGACAACGGCGTCGGAAGCGTAACGCCCGTGGCCGGCGGTTCGGTGTCTGTATCGCCCACGACTACAACGACCTACACGCTGACGCTAATGGGACCCGGTGGTCAGATCACCAAACAGGCGACAGTCACCGTCAGCAGTAGCTTCGACCAAACCATTCAGATCACGGGCACAGGCCCGGTAAACCTTCGCACACTCGCCAACAATACCGGTTACAGCGACAGCCAGAACGCGACCATTACGTTCCAGCTTGGAAGCGCTGTCACCATCACCGGCGCGACGGGCGGCGGGGTTGGCATCGACACAGGCACGTGGCCGTCCAACAAGACAATCTCCTTGACGCTGCAAGTTAGCGGCAAGGTCTATGGCGGTGGCGGCGCTGGCGGGACCGGCGCGGGAGAGAACATCAACGGCACCAACGGCAGCACCGGGGGCGATGCCATCTCTTGTCAGCAAAACCTCACCGTAGTCGTCAACTCTGGCGGTCAGGTGAAAGGCGGCGGCGGTGGCGGTGGCGGCGGCGGCGGCTGGTGGCGCCTGATCACGATGGAAGGCATTCCGACCGCCAATTGGTACAATGGCGGCGGCGGCGGCGGCGGATTCCCAAACGGAAGCGGCGGACCCGACGGACCGGTTGGCGGCGGAGACACGGGCCATGACGTGTCTCAGCCCGGAGCGGCAGGCCCGACCAGCGGTGGCGGCGCTGGCGGAGCGGGCGGCGCCGCTGGCGGTGGTCGAGTGACAGGCGCTGGCGGAACTGGCGGCGCCGCTGCGGCTACAGGCCCGAATGGGAATTCGGGCACGGGTACCCAAAACGCTACGAACGCACTGACACAGAATGGCGCCGGCGGCGCTGCTGGTTACGCAGTTCGTAAGAACGGCAAGACAGTCACGGTGACGAACAACGGCACGATCACCGGCACGGTTGGCTGACAGCGAATTTTCTTTGTTCATGTTGCCAAAGCATTTCACCCATTTGGGTGATCGTTGAGCGTTCTAGCCTTCTCGCGGTCATAGGCGCCCCGTGAAAAGGAGTGGGCGCATCATGAACGACCTCTTCGACTACATCGCTGACATGACACAGCAGATGGCCGACCTCTGCCGAGCGAAGGCGCCGACGCTGGCCTTGTGTCTTGAATTGGCTTCCAGGCTGGCGCGAGGGAAAATCGCGTAAACGCAGTTGCCGGTCTCGCCGCTAGAATGGCAGCGAGACCCGTTCGCAGCGGATCACCACGATCCTCACCTTCACTCAAGCCGATGGGCTGGCGTCGATCACCCTCACGCTCGCGAAGCCAGGCCAGCACCCCGCGCAATCGCGACGACAAGACGCTTGTGAGCTTGCCGGTTTCTCTGAGCGGCTTCCGGCAGACTGCAAGGCGTCGCGTCACGCGGTTTCATCGGACACCACGAGTGTCACAATCGGAAATCGTCCCTTCCGGCTTTCCATGGAAATCAAGTCAGCCTTCGCCAATGCCGACAGCGCCCGAGACTTCGCTGCGGCATCCACGCCGAACTCCTTCACGCTGATCGGCGCCACCATGATTGTCTTCGTCTTCATCGCAATCGCCAACGCCCAGATCGCCAGCCCCACGGCCAACGCCTTGCCCGGCAATCGCGCCGCCTTCTCAAACCAATCGAGCGGCGCCTGCGACAGTTGAAGAAATCTTTCCGTCGAGCGGACACACGAAGTCTCTTCTTCCAAGCGTTGCGACGAAGTGTTCCAGCGCAAGTTGACGGTCTCCAAGCTCATGCCGCCACGCTTTCATGCTCAAGGCGCCGAGCCTCCAGTTCGGTCAACAGCCGCATCACGCGTTGAAACATCTCGCCGCCCTTCTCATCGACGTACCGATTAGGCCAACGAACCACTTTTGCATCCGAGGACAGTTCGAACCCGCCCAACACGATGCGCGACGCCTCGGCCATGATCGCTTGCATCCGCTTTACCGTGCTATCGATGCTGGCGGCGGCGTCCTCGATCATCACCGCGTCATGCACGGGAGCGACAACGTTGATGCCTTCTTCGGTCGCCATGCAACACGCCAGCCGCAACATCTCGGCCCCAGTAGCTTGCATCGGGAAGTTACGAATGGTGCGGAGGTTCACGTCAGAACCCACATCAAGGCGCCAACCGAACATCGTTCTGATCGACCGCGTCACCAACGCAATGTTCTCGATCCTGTCGGACCACGCCCAGAATGTCGAAAACGTTCGACGATGGAGACGAAGTAGCGTCTCAGCTTTGAAGACAGAGCAGCCCAAGCGCCGCGCTAAACCCTCAGCCGTCATCTGATACTGGACCGCCAGCACCAGAGCTTTGAACTGATCTCGGATGTCCTTGTGTGAGGCCTTGGTGGCCTCGGGCGGCGCCGCATCGGCTTGAATGGCGAACGACAAATACGGATCACCGGAGCGATAGGCCTCCGTCATCGCCTCATCGCCCGAGAGCGCCGCCGCGATGCCGAACTCTTGCTGGCTCCAATCGATGTAGGCGACGGCACGATCCTTCTCGGGCTTGATCAGCGAACGCATCCAAGCCGGTTGACCGAAAATGAACTTTGAATTCGATGGCTGATTGCGCCCGGTCTTACTGCGGAAAGGTGACAACATTGTTCGGTTGCGGCCATCGGCGCCGACGGCAAGTTTGTTCTTGGTCAGCGTCGCCAGAGTTTTCCGAAGCTGGCGCAATGGCTCAAGCTTCGGATGGAGTTGGGCCATATCCTTGAACGTGCCTTTAGACAGGCTCAACTGGCCCTTCTCGGTACGGGGCCAGACGATGCCTTCGCGGCGAAGATAGTCCTCGAACCGCTTCCGTTTGAACGAGCGGCCTTCATAGACGCCGAATGCCTGATCGACATCCGCGATCAACTGATCTTGCAAGGCGTGACGGCGCGTCTCCAGACGCCCCAGGAGTGGCTTGTCGATCGGCACGCCACATCGCTCCATCCGAGCCACCGAGGCCATGTAGCGCCCGCGCAAAAGCGCTCTAGCCACATCCAGTGTGGGCATCATCACTTTCAACAGCGCCGCCGTCGCCAGAACGTCCTGTTCGCAGTAGTCCAGGATACGATCGCGGTTGTGGTCGATCGTCTGATTGCTCAAGATGAGATCGCGCATCAAGTCCTTGTCGCCAACGCTCATCGACGCCAGTCGAAACCATGCCATGGCGTCGAGCAATCCTGACTTCGGCTTAGCGCTTTTGCCGTTGGTGAGATTGCGAAACTCGGTGAAGAGATCGAGCATCCGTTCCGGCACGGGCCAGCCGAGCGCGAGGCGGCAGCCAACTTCCGCCGAACCATAGTAGGTGACGATCAGGACATCCGCATCAGACCGGTAAGGCGGCGATGATTGAAACTGGTCCCGCCACAGACGGATTGTGCGACCAGAAATGACTTCGTGGGCCACAACGCAGATGGGCGCCGGCAACTCGCCTTCTCGTGAAATGAACTCGAAATCCTCGACCCAGATTTCATGGTACGGAAGGGCGAGGCCAACACCGTTTTTCACGGCGCCGGCCCCTTTCATCGCGCTCTCAGCGACCGCGATCATTCCTCACCCCGAAGACGTTTCACGACCGGATGATCAACACTGTCGATCAACTTGCCGTCGCCAAAGCCCGCTTCCAAAAGTTCGGTGAAGCTCTTGTCGGGGAACAGCGGCGCTTCGAGTTTGCCCTTGGCCTTCTGAGCGTCGTAGGCGCCCTTCGACATGTTGGCCTTCGCCCGCACCCAGTCGGTTTCGGCGGCGGCTGCAACGGCCTTGGCGGATGCGTGCCAACTGATCTGACGTTCGCCGGCCTTGGGCTGCTTCACTGGCCATAGAAACGGTGTGCCATCGCGATTGACGGCGACGCGCATGTCAGCCGGTGTCCATTCGCCGGCGAGTTCGTTCCGCATCGAGGCATCGACCAGATAGACGTCACGATCGAGTTCGATGATCGGCACGACGGCATGGTGGTCAGCGTGAACACGCACGAACTCATCACGCTTGGGTTTGCGGACTTCCACGGTGGTCAACAAAGGCTCGACGTCGATGTCGCCAACTTCATCGTCGGAGAGACGAAGCGATGCCGGGTCGAACGGGTTGGGCTTCGGCTTGTGGAGCGGTTCGATGTCAGGCTTATCGGTCATCGTTGCCTCCGACCGATTTGCGGCTCTCCAACGCCCGTTGGTTGATCCATCCGTCAATGTCGTCGGCCAACCATACCGATCGACCTGGGGTGAGCTTCACCGGGGATGGGAAGTCGCCGGTTTCGATCAGAGCGTAAATCTTCGCCCGCTTGAGGCAGACCCGCCCTTCCACGTCATTCAATTTCAAAAGCTGAGACACATTCATTCTCCGTGCTGGTCCATGTGGACGAGCGTATTTAGGAGAAGCGCTCAGGTTTTCTGTTTGGGCGAGATTCTGAGCGGAGGATGAGACCAGCCACAGCCTTCAGCGATCATCACCCCATAGTATATCTCTTATATTAGATAATAGGTATGACGCCTGGAGCAATTCTCGGGCTGTTGAGCGACAACAATCCCATGATCGTCGCCGCTCACGCTGTCCTTAGTGGCGGACATTACCATCGTTCAGTGGCGGAAGATGCAGCACTGAGTTGACGTTGATCTTCGCTTCGTTGGCGTCGATATGACGGACGCTGACCGTGATGGTGCGATCGCCGCCGTCCACGGCGGACTGACCCAGGTATCCCAGCACCTGATCCAGCGTTTGATAGATCACCGCCGCCTCTTCCATGCCGGACGGGAGCTTCAGAGCGGCATTTGCCAAGAAGTCCTTGATGGCGGCACATGCAAGCGCCGGGACGTTGCTGAAAGGGTTGTTGGTGTCGTTGCTCATGATCTCATTCCTTCTGAGAATAGAGATCATCCGGCCACGCCGGATTCACACGACGGCTGCAAATTTCTTCGTGTGCTGCCCATGGCCGGCTTAACCACGGTACGCCGCAGCGATCTCGATCGGCGGAGGGCAGACTGGCTCGACCGTAGGAGCAACCGGCGGCAGCGCCCTGGCGCACAACATCCGGATCGTGTCGTTGAACACCACGTCGAACCGGAAGGCTTCCGCCAACGCATCAATCGCTGGACGCCGGGCGCCACGAATGAGCCAGATCACGTTCACCAACGCCGCTGAAGATGGCGAGAGATGTTGCGCCAGGGCGCTGCCGATGGATCGCCCATCGCCCTTCCTGCTGGCGACGCTTGAGATGTTGTTCGCATGATCGGGTAACGCCGCAGTGAGCAAGCCTTCTGCGGCCTGGGCGTAGATGTTGGCCTGCTCGATTTGACCGGCACGTCGTGCAGCTAGGTGGCGGTCGATCAAGAAGCGAAGTTCGAGTGAATTCGCGATGTCGGAGACGGTTCGGGAGTCGTCAGTCATACCGATATTTACGGCGTACTGGTCACAGCGATGCGCGCTACGGCGCAATCACATGATTTCAAATCGGAAATTCTTGATGTTAGACCCGCGTTAGACCCCGCAGGATTTACTTCCATTTCACTCTCGCCGTTCGCACTTGAAAACACGAGAGAAAATGGTGGTGGCGGGTGGACTTGAACCACCTACCTTGGGGTTATGAATCCCACGCTCTAACCAGATGAGCTACGCCACCGAAGGGCGGTCACATACGCGCGGCGGGCGCGGGGGGCAAGCGGTCCGGCGGCATTTGGCGACGCGGAAGCGGCTTTAGGGCAAATTCCTTTCGCTGCTTAGCGCTAGCGGCCTTGCGAGCCGGCCAAATGCGGCGCAACCATGGGACAACCTGCCGCCATGTGGCCCTTGGGAGGCAATTTTGTCCGAACCGCTGGACGCTATCGACGCCCGTATCCTTGAATTGCTTCAGGAGAACGCCGGCCTTTCCATCGCCGACATCGCCGAGCAGGTCGGCCTTTCCTCTTCGCCCGCCTGGCGGCGAATCGAGCGGCTGAAGAAGGCCGGCGTGATCAAGAAGCAAGTGACGCTGCTTGATCATGAAAAGCTCGGGCTGACGTTCGAAGTGTTCGCCTCGGTAAAACTACAATTGCCCTCGCGTGAAAATTTGGAGCGCTTCGAAGCGGCGGTTGAGAAGTGGCCCGAGGTTGTCGATTGCGCAACCGTGACCGGCGCTGTCGACTACATGCTGCGGATCATCACAAAGGACATGCATGCGTATGACGATTTTCTGCGCGATAAAATGCTTGGCCTTGGGCTGGTGAGCGACGTGCAGTCGCGGATCGTGATGCGAGCCGCGAAGCGGACGACGGCGGCGCCGCTGGAGTTGATCGCAACGACACTCGAAAGCTAGTGCGCTTCGCGTTCGGCGCGCTGCAGCATGGCGGCGGCGTTGGCGCCGATGGCGCTTTGCGGATTTGACGGCGTTAGGCGTTGTTCTGTCTCCCAAGTCGAGATTTGGACCTTCGCGCGCTCGAAGCCTTCGAGCATCGAAGCGCCGCCGCGCAGGGCGCGATTGAAATAGGCGTCGCCGAAATAGGTCCAATCGCGCTGCGGCTCGCAACCGAACGAGGTGCGATCGGCGGCGGCCGCGGTGAGAACCACGGTATTGGCGTTCTGCAGCGGTGGAATGAATGCGCCAGAGAAGCAGGCGGAGATGATCACGACGCGATTTTGAATGTTCGCCTGCGAGAGCATGGCGCTGAGGCTTATGGGACGCAATGAGGCGATGAGGCGCTGACGCTCTTGCAGCGAGGCCGCGCCATCGGACGTGCCGTGCGAGGTAATGAAGAGAACGAACAAATCCTCGGACGGATCCATGAGCGTCGCGACATGGCCGAGGGTGGCGGAGATGTTTGTCGGCGTCGCCGCGGGATATTGGCGTTGCCCCTGCCCGCCGGCGCTCAGAATGATGGAGCGCCCTTCGGCCCCGAGATGCTCGCGCAATATCGCTTCGGCTTGCACCGCCTCGCGCTCGAACACCGGATCGTCCCAGAGCGAGGCGACAACGAGATAGACATCCTGGCGCCGGCGCCGCTGCGGTTGCAGCGCCGCGAGCGAGGTGCTGAGCAAGTTCGCGAGACGCGCGGCCTCAGGCGGCGGCGGGGCGACTTCGACAATCGCGCCGAACTGCCCCAGCAGCGGATCGGGCGCGGACTGTTGTTGCTGGGCTCCAACGGGCGCGGCCATTGTCAGCAACGCCGCCGTCAAAATGGCCGCAACGAACCTTGGCTGCATCTCGCCCCCCTTCGCGTGCATTATTTCATCACGAAGGCGCCGGTTCGCAACCATCTGTTCTGCGTAGATTCCGACGCGTGTCTGGGCTAGCACACAATCATGCCTGAGGGGACGACGCCGCCGCGGCGGGACGGTTACATAGCAGTGCGCAAGGCCGAGTTGGCCGAAGCTATCGCGGCGGCAGCGCCGGCTGGCGAGGCGCAAGCCATGGCCGATGTGCTGAAGCTGCTGGGGGCGCTGTTGCATCACGAAGCGCACGCCGAACTCGAAGGCTTGAAAGCGCTTTACGATCCGCTCGATCCGGATGCGCCGCCGTCGCGGCGCGATGCGAGTGTGGGCGCATTCGAGGCGTTCGAGCGCGAATTGAGCGAAGCTTTGGCGCGCGCAAATTTTGTCGAGATCGATCCGGACAGCGTGCAGTCACGCGGCGAAACACAGCGCCTCACGGGCCTCAGCATCAAGCCTTCCGCCGCGGGCACGCGGCGCGTGCGCTATTTCGCGCGCGGCGCTCATAGCGAGACGCTCGATATGCGGCGCTGGTTTGGGTTGAAGCACGAAAGGATCGACGTCCAGACGATGAACGACGTCGTCGTCCTGGTGGGCTTCAAGGCCGAAGATGAAGCCGCGGCCGCCGCCGATCGCAAGGCGCTGAAACGGATGCGCCGAGGCGTGCGCCAGGGCGCGGCGCTGGTGAAGCACTTCCGCAATGTGGCGGGGCCGGAATTGGTGACGCTGCATCCGGGCGCAAAGCCGAGCATGCGGCCGCGCGATCAGGCGATGCTGGCCGGGCCGGCGGTGGTCGCGGGCGTGCCGGTGCTGTTGAATTTGTGGCCGGCGCTGACCGTGATCTTCGCGGTGCTGGCCGCCTATTTCGGCGCGCAAGGCGTGATCGAAGAGAGCGAGCTGAAGCGTGCGCTGGCTGCAGTTTCAGGTTTGGTCGCGGTCGGCGCGTTCGTGATGCGGCAGCGGCTGAAATATGAGGCGCAGACTTTGCGTTATCAAAAGCAGCTCGCCGACACGGTATATTTCCGCAACCTCGCCAACAATTCCGGCGTGCTGGATTTGCTGATCGGCGCCGGCGAAGAACAGGACGCGAAGGAAGCGTTTCTTGCCTATTTCGTGCTTCGACGCGAAGCGCGGCCGCTGGTGAAGGCTGAGATCGACAATTTCTGCGAGGCGTTCCTGCGCGACCAGTTCGGCTTGGAGATCGATTTCGAGATTCAGGACGCGCTCGGCAAGCTTGAGCGACTTGGGTTGGTCACGCACGAAAACGAGAGCTACAGCGCGGTGGCGCCGGCCGATGCGCTAGTGCGGCTCGATGCGGCATGGGACGGGCTGTTTAGTTTTTCGGCGCGGCGTTAGGCGCGCAGGCGCCCCCGCGCGCTGTGTGCGCTTTGTGTATCTTTGTGTCTGGTGGTGAAAATGAACCACAAAGGCACAAAGCAGGCACAAAGGTCACAACGGCGCTGCGGGGTGAATTTCGACGCGAGAAAAAGCGACGAGATTGACCTTAGGAGGAGTCCACGGCGCTCGGTGTCGACGCAACCAGGGAGGCGAACGCGCATACTGGCGGCGCGGCCATGATGGTTGCGCAAAGCTTGGTTAGCCGGCGCAAGGCGCGCGGGACCAAATATCGATGCGCGAAGCCGTCAATGTCTGCAAGGGCGGCGAGCAGACGCGCGATGCGCTCGCGCGGATCGTGATGTTTCAGCGCGCGGCGGAGACGTGAGCCGACGGTCGCGCGCATGAGCGCGCCGCGTCGCGTGCGGCGGCGGAAGCCTGCGGGCGCGGCGTTGCGTGGCGGCGGCTTGGGCGCGCCGCGCGGACGCGCAATCTCGACGGCGCGGATAAGGACGAGCGCGCAAACGAGGCGCTCCAAGACATCAAGAGACAGAAAGCCCCATCGTCGCTGCAAATGGCGGCAATCGATCTGTACCGCCGGTGCAAAGAGCGCCAGCGCGACCCAGGCCAGCATCATCCGCGCCCAGAGTATGACCCGGGCGCGGCGATCTGGATTCAAGGAGGATGGCGGCAGCTTCATGCGCGCGCATTATCCGCCCGCCTGAAACCCCACCGGATAGATCGCGGCGCTTGCGCTGATTTGTCTGCGGGAATGCGGGTCGCGCCGCCGGATAGAGGCGGCGGGCTACCGCAGAAAAAGCTTGGAAGAAAAGCGGCGGCTCAGCCGTTCCTACCGAAGACACCCGCGTTGGCGGGTGATTTGAGCGGGATTTTGATGATGCAATCGAAGACGGTTAAGCGCGCGGCGCTGTTGCTAACGCTGTGCACGGCGGCGATGGCGCCGCTGGCGCAGGCGGAAGGCTGGAGCTTTTCGAGCGGTGTCGATTATTCGAGCGGCGATTATGGCGCGAGCCAGGATACGGACATTCTGATCGCGCCGTTCACGGCCGCTTTCGAAGGCGCGCGTTGGCGCGCGAGCGCGACGGCGACGTACGTTTCCGTTGAAGGCGCAGCTGGCGTTGTACCAGGCGCGACGAGCGCGATCGGCGGCGGCAGTCCGCTGGGCGGCGTCACCAATCCCCTGCTCGGTGGCGGCGGCGCGGGCCCGCTGGCGGCGCCGGAAATTTCGGAACAAGGCTTGGGCGACACGACGCTTGAGATCGCTTTCATTC
>JADLHI010000137.1 GCA_020848895.1 Hyphomonadaceae bacterium | reverse complement strand
GCCGAGTCGATCGAAGCGGCGATCAAGTGGATCAAGTCGCTGACCTCCGAACCGGAAGTCGGCCAGATCTACGAAGGCAAGGTCGTGAAGGTGATGGAATTCGGCGCCTTCGTGAACTTCTTCGGCGCCAAGGACGGCCTCGTCCACGTTTCCCAACTGGCGCGCGAGCGCGTCGAGAAGCCGGGCGACGTCGTGAAGGAAGGCGACACCGTGAAGGTGAAGCTCCTCGGCTTCGACGATCGCGGCAAGGTTCGCCTCTCGATGAAGGTTGTCGATCAAGCCACTGGCGCTGACCTCTCGGCTGAGATGGGCGCTGAGGCTCTGGACGAAGGTCCGCGCCGTGAGCGCAGCGATCGTGGCGACCGTGGCCCGCGCCGTGGCGGCGGCGGTCGTGACCGTGGTCCGCGTCGCGAAAGCTCCGAGGACTAAGCCTGAAGCGCTAAGGCAAACAGAAAGCCCGCCTCGCAAGAGGCGGGCTTTTTGTTTATGGACCGCCGGCGTCTCGACGGCCGGCTCCGGCGCATGCCGGCGAGACGCCGGCGGTCCATATTTCGCCGTGCTCTTGGTTAGGCTCCAAGCATGTCCGATCTCGTCATCGTCGCCAGCTTCGCTTCACGTCCCGAGGCCGTTGTCGCGCAATCGCTATTGCGTAGCGAAGGCATCGAGACCCTGATGCCGGAGTTCAACGTGCTGATGGCGGATTACGATCCGTCTATGATGGAACACGGTTGGCGTCTGCTGGCGCGTGAGGATATCGCCGACGAAGCGCGCGGTATCCTGCGCGATGCGCAATTGGGGTAGCGCTCATTCCCCGTCGGTGCTCGGCACGCCGACGATGTGGAAACCCGCATCGACGTGGATCACTTCGCCCGTGGTGGAGCGGCCGAGATCCGAGAGCAGCCACAGCGCACAGCCGGCGATGCCTTCCATCGAGGTGTCTTCCTTCATCACCGACCATTCGCGGCCGGTGCTGATGAGGCCGCGTCCGCCTTGGATGCCGGCGATGGCGAGTGTGCGCATGGCGCCGGCGCTGATCGCGTTGACGCGCTTGCCTTCCGGGCCAAGGTCGCGCGCCATGTAGCGGGTGCAGGCCTCAAGCGCAGCTTTGGCGACGCCCATGACGTTGTAGCTCGGCAGCACGCGCTCGGCGCCGAGATAAGTGAGCGTCAGCATCGAGCCGCCGCGATCCATGAGCTTTGCCGCGCGCTTGCCGGCGGCGACGAAGGAGAACGCTGAAATATCCATCGAGCGCAGGAAGTTCTCGCGCGAGGTATTCTCGATGAAGGAGCCTTTCAGTTCGTTCTTGTCGGAGAAGGCGATGGAGTGGACGAGAAAGTCCAGCTTGCCCCATGTCGTTTTCAGGCGATCGAACACGGCATCGAGGTGCTGGTCGTTGGTCGCGTCGCATTCGAGTACGATCTGCGAACCGACGCTTTCGGCCAGCGGACGGATGCGCTTTTCGAGCGCCTCGCCCTGATAGGTGAAGGCGATCTCCGCGCCCTGCGCCGCGAGCTGTTGCGCGATGCCCCAGGCGATCGACTTGTCGTTGGCAACGCCCATGACAAGCCCGCGCTTGCCGCGCATCAGCTCACCCTTCGGAAACACCCACTCGTCGGCCATGGCTCAGAACTCCTGTTTGAGGGAGCCAATAGCTCGTCTGGGCTCGAATCGGAACCCAGAAGAGCCGCCAGCGTTCTGAGGACGAACGATTTTGGGTCTATAAAGCCCATCACTGTGACGACCTTCGCCAAGCCTTAAGCTCATCGTGCTAGCCCGGCTGCTGGCGCCACAGCTTTGCGCCGATTTCGTCTCTTGAAGAGCTGAAACCGGACCGAGGCTTGGGCGTTATCCGGCGCAATGCCGTTCACAGACATTAATACGGGTAAGTTCTCGCAGCCATGAACGGCGCAACTTCACAAGTCGGAGCGATCCCGATCCGTTGGACCAACGGGCGGCCCGAAGTGCTGCTCATTACAACGCGCGGCACTGGGCGGTGGACGATTCCCAAAGGTTGGCCGCTAGCGGATTCGCTCGGCGCTGGATGCGCGGCGCGTGAGGCGTTCGAAGAAGCAGGCGTGCGTGGGCGCATCGAACCGCTTTCGGTTGGTGTGTTCGAATATTGGAAGCGCACCAAGAAGAGCCGGACGTTCCTGCGCGTCACCGCCTATGCCCTTCATGTCGAAGAGACCGCGTGGGATTGGCCCGAGCGCCAAGAACGCAAGCGGGCGTGGTTTTCACCTGAAATCGCCTGCCGGCTTGCGGCGAACGATGAGTTGAGCGCGCTCATCCGCGAAGCCGTCAGCGTGAAAGCGCCGGTGGCCGCGTCAAGTGCGTTTGTGCGCGCAAGCTAGGCCGCTATGGAGCGCGGGCGTCCCCGCCCGCCCTTCGTCGCGCGCAACGCAACGCTCTCATGCGTCTTGGCGCACATAATGCGGGCGGGGACGCCCGCGCTCCATAGGGAGCGGCTAAGCAGCGACGCGGGTGAAGGCGAGCGTGGCGTTGGTGCCGCCAAAGCCGAACGAGTTCGACAGCACACAATTCAGCTCGCGGTCCTCGCGCTTGCGCAGGATCGGCAGATCTTCGAATGCCGGGTCGAGTTCTTCAATGTGCGCGCTTTCGCAGGCAAAGCCGTTGTTGAGCATCAGGATCGAATAGATCGCCTCCTGCACGCCCGCGGCGCCGAGCGAGTGGCCGGTGAGGGACTTGGTGCTGGAAATGAGCGGCGGCTTATTGCCGAACACGGCGCGCACCGCTTCCATTTCCTTCACGTCGCCCACCGGCGTCGAGGTGCCGTGCGTGTTGAGGTAATCGACAGGGCGATCGAGGTAGCGCATCGCCATTTGCATGCAGCGCGCGGCGCCTTCGCCGGAAGGGGCGACCATGTCGTAGCCGTCGCTGGTCGCGCCGTAGCCGGCGATTTCAGCATAAATCTTCGCGCCGCGCTTCTTGGCGCGTTGGTATTCCTCCAGCACCAACACGCCCGCGCCGCCGGCAATGACAAAGCCGTCGCGGTTCTTGTCGTAGGCGCGCGAGGCCTTTTCTGGCGTCTCGTTATACTTGGTGCTCATCGCGCCCATGGCGTCGAACAGAACCGAGAGCGTCCAATCCAGCTCTTCGCTGCCGCCGGCGAACATGATGTCTTGTTTGCCGTTTTGGATGTGTTCGTAGGCGTCGCCGATGCAATGGGCGCTCGTCGCGCAGGCCGAGCTGATTGAATAATTGATGCCTTTGATTTCGAACGGCGTCGCCAGCGTCGCGCTCGCGGTTGAACTCATGGCTTTCGGCACGGCGAAGGGCCCGACGCGCTTGGCGCCCTTTTCGCGCGCGGTGTCCGCGGCGGCGACGATCGCGCGCGCGGAAGGGCCGCCCGAGCCCATGATGATGCCGGTGCGCGGATTGGAGACTTCTTCCGGCGTCAGGCCGGAATCCTGGATCGCCTGCTCCATGGCGATGAAGTTCCAACCCGAACCTTCGCCCATGAAACGCATGTTGCGTTTATCGACAACTTCTTCCGGCTTCACGCTGGGCTGACCGTGCACCAGTGACCGGAAGCCTTTCTCGGCATATTCCGGCGCGGCGCTGATGCCGCTCTTTGCTTCGCGGAGGCTCGCGAGCACTTCCTGCGTATTGTTGCCGATCGAGGAGACGATCCCCATTCCGGTGACGACGACACGACGCATCGGCTCTCTCCCTTACGACTTCATCTGGGCTTCAAGCTGTTCCGGTGAGAACAGCCCGACTTTGAGGTCCTTGGCCGTGTAGATGGTGACGCCGTCGGCCTTGGTGACCCCGTCGGCGACGATCATGTGCAGCTTGCGCTGGATGATGCGCTTGGGGTGGATTTCGTAGCTCACGAGCTTCGTCTTCGGCGTGATCTGGCCGCGGAACTCGACTTCACCGACGCCCAGGGCGCGGCCGCGTCCCGGCGAGCCGGCCCAGGCCATGTAGAAACCGGTGAGCTGCCACATGGCGTCAAGGCCCAGGCAGCCGGGCATGACCGGGTCGCCGCGGAAATGGCACTCGAAGAACCAGCGCTGCGGGTTGATGTCGTATTCGGCGATGAAAACGCCTTTGCCGTGGTCGCCGCCTTCGGCCGTCATCTTGGTGATGCGGTCGAACATCAGCATCGGCGGCAGCGGCAGCTGCGCGTTGCCGGGGCCGTGCAGGCGGCCTTCACCGGACGCGATCAGGTCTTCGTAAGAATAAGACGAGGGGCGCTCGGCCATGCTTTGTCTCTGCAAAAAAGGAAGATTTCTCGCCCGGCTTACAGGCCGGGCGAGGCAGGGGCAAGGCAAGGGCGATGCTCTAGCGGCGGCGCGGAGCGGCGGCGCGCGGCGGGTCTGGGATGCGGGTTTCGGTCAGGACTTTCCAATCCCCCGAGCCGTCGCGGCGCCAGACCACGACATAGCGGCCCTGATGGGCCTCCGCGCCGGTGATGACCTGGACGTAGCGGCCGCTGGTCATGCCCATGTCGCCGGAGCTGGAAACTTCGACGCGGTCGGGCTGCCAGTACATCGGGCCGGCATTGGCCGGCGGGGCCAGCCCGCGCGTAATGTCCTCGGGGCCGGAGAGCACCACGCCCGGCCGGATCACCATGCCGTTGGAGGCCATGACGGGGGCCAGCGCGCCACCAAGCCCCGCATCCTGCGCGGCTGCCGAGAGCTGACGCTCCAGCTCCAGGAGCTGCTGCTCCGGCGGTGGCGTGAACACCGCTGGCGCGGCGTTTGATGTTGTAGTCGCGGCGCTCGTGGTGCTCGCGCCCATCGGCCCGCTTTGCGCGAAGGCTGCAGGCATTGTCTCGCACGCAGAGAGCGCGAGCGCGGAAACTGCAATGAAAATGAATTGACGCACGGACCCCTCCGCCCAACCGAGTGGTTAAGGGAGGCCTTCTATGCCGTGAGTTCCAGTGCTTTCGCGCTAGGGCCGAACTGGAGCGTCCAGACCGGCGCATTCTCCGCCCCAGAGCGACGAATTCTGCACCCAACCGATGCGCCCGCCGACGGCGACTCGCCTCCAGTCACCATCGCACGCGGTGACGGCGCCGATGACGCCAGGCATCAGGTAAGCGAGGACGTGTCCGTTCGAACGCGCCGTCCGCCGCAGGGTGGTCTCTTCGCGCACATAGACCGTGCGGCGCTCGCTGAGCGCTTCGCTGCGCACCCAAACCTCGTCGCCGTCCGGGTCGCGCATATGGGTCCAGCCATTGCGCTCAGCCAGCACCTGGACCGGCAGATCGGCGCGTTGGTAGAGCCATATGACGCGCTGATCGGCGTTCGGGCTTTGGCGCCCTTCAACGCCGTCCGCCCGCAGGCTCATAAACCGCACCGGCGCCTCGGCCGTAGCGGAATTCAATGAAAACAAGGCGGCTGCCGTAAGGAGCGCGGCGCATCTCCCCAAGGTCTTCGCGAACTCGCGCATCTACCCAACTCTTATTCACCCCTCCACTTTGCCGGGAGGGAAGGCGCGATCATGCGCAGGCGCCGTGAAAGCGGGCTTAAGAATTACGTTAAACAGTCCCTTTCGGCGCCTCGCTTGGAGCCGGGCGCGGCGTGGTTTATGGAAGCTGAATGTCGTCGAAGCAGCTCAAAGTCGTCGTAACGCGCCGTCTCCCCGATCCCGTCGAGACGCGGCTCAAGGAATTGTTCGACGCGGAGTTGAACCACGAGGACAAGCCGTTCACCGCCGAGGAACTGGTCGCCGCGGTCCAGCGCGCCGATGTGCTGGTGCCGACCGTCACCGACCGCATCGACAGCCGGATCCTTTCGCGCGCCGGAGAACAGCTGCGTTTGATCGCACAATTCGGCGCCGGCGTGGACAACATCGATGTCGCCACCGCTGTTCAACGCGGCATCACGGTCACCAACACGCCGGGCGTGCTCACTGAAGATACGGCGGACATGACCATGGCGCTGATCCTCGCCGTGCCGCGCCGCATCGTCGAAGGCGTAAAGATCATCGAACAAGACAAGTTCACCGGCTGGTCGCCCACGTGGATGATGGGCCGCCGCATCACCGGCAAGCGCCTCGGCATCATCGGCATGGGCCGAATCGGTCAGGCCGTCGCGCGCCGCGCCAAGGCATTTGGCCTGCAGATCCACTATCACAACCGCCGCAAGGTGGCGGCGCACATCGAGGGCGAACTCGACGCGACGTACTGGGATAGCCTCGATCAGATGCTGTCGCGGATGGATATCGTCTCCGTAAACTGCCCGCACACGCCGGCGACCTATCACCTATTGTCGTCGCGACGGCTCGCGCTGTTGAAACCGCATGCCTACATCGTGAACACCGCGCGCGGTGAAGTGATCGACGAAGGCTCGCTGGCGCGCATGCTGGAGAAGGGCGAACTCGCCGGCGCCGGTCTCGACGTCTTCGAGAACGAGCCGGCGATCAATCCGAAGCTGAAGAAGCTGGCCAACGTCGTGCTGTTGCCGCACATGGGTTCGGGCACGATCGAAGGCCGCATCGACATGGGCGAGAAGGTCATCATTAACATCAAAACCTTCGCCGACGGCCACAAACCACCGGATCGCGTCATCCCGGCCATGCTTTAGCGCGGGGCGCTTGATTTCGCTCAATGGCGGCGCCTGGCCGCCGTCCTAGATAGGCGCTGCGGCAGCGCCGCGAGCGCCGCCGCTGGCTCATATCTGGCGATGGACGGCGAATGCAGGACGATAAGATCACACAAACTCAACCGGCTCCCTTAGAGATTGAGGAGGCGGCGAATTTGGACCCCCTCACCGAGAGCGAAGGCGAATCCGAGCGAGCCCCCGGCCGCAGCTTGGCGGCGCTGCGCCATGACCGCACCGCTATTCGCCGCCTATTTGAGACCGGCGAGTACCCGTACAAGGCGCGCATTTCCACCAAGGATTATGAGCGGCAGAAGGCGGAGCTGCAGGTCGAGCTGTTGAAGGTCCAGGAATGGGTGAAGACCACCCAGCAGCGCATCGTGATCCTGTTCGAGGGCCGTGATGGCGCCGGCAAGGGCGGCACGATCAAGCGCTTCACCGAGCACCTCAATCCGCGCGGCGCCCGCGTCATCGCGCTGGAAAAACCCACCGATCGCGAAAAGACGCAATGGTACTTCCAGCGCTATATCGAAAGGCTGCCGGCGGGCGGCGAAATCGTCTTCTTCGATCGCTCCTGGTACAATCGCGCCGGCGTCGAGCGGGTGATGAACTTCTGCACCCCGAACGAATATCTCGAATTCATGCGCCAGACGCCCGACTTGGAGCGCATGCTGGTGCGGAGCGGCATGCTGCTGTTCAAATACTGGTTCTCGGTCACGCGCGAAGAGCAGCTGCGGCGCTTTCACTCGCGCGAAAGCGAGCCGCTGAAGAAGTGGAAGCTATCGCCGATTGACCGCGACAGCCTCGACAAGTGGGATGACTACACCGAAGCCAAGGAGGCGATGTTCTTCCATACCGACACCGCCGATGCGCCGTGGACGATCGTCAAATCGGACGACAAGAAGCGCGCGCGCCTGAATTGCATGCGCCACTTCCTGTCGTCGCTAAACTATCCCAACCGCGATGAGCACGTCGTCGGCGCGCCGGATCCGCTGATTGTCGGCTCCAGTGCGCACGTCATCGGCACTAGCGAGCACATTCTGGGCAAGAGCCTGCATCCCGAGAAGCGCCGCGTGCGTTAGTTGGGTGTCTGTCTGTCCCAAGCAAGGCTCGCAGTCGGCGCGGCGTCTCGCGCCTCGAATGGCTGATCTTTTGGCGAGAAGGGCGAGAACGCGTAGCGGTAGAGCATTCGGTCGAGCCCGATCGTCTCCATCAACGCGTTGTCGCCTTCGAACTCAGCCCATGACAAGATCGAGACCGGTTGCGTGGGCGTCCGATTCTCCCATGCCAGGTTGCTCGTCAGCTTCGTTCCCGTGATCTCCGCGAGCTTTGGCAGCGCCGCGTTCAAGTTCCGGAGGTCGATCACCAAATCGAGCTGATCGATGTGATCGATGGCCGCGCGAAGCGTGCGGGCGGGATCGGCGTCTTGGTACGGAAAATAGTCATCAGCCAGGGCGCGGGTCATGGCGTCTCGGATCATCGATTTGAGTTCCGGCTCGGGGCTTAAACAGAAGTCGCCGAAGCTGCGCTGCTTGGCCGCTTCGAAGACGGCCTCGAACACAGCGCTTTCGGCTTTTTGTTTTAGCCGCGAGAATCTGTAGAGCGACACCAGGCGTTCGTAGGGGTCGCGAAGCACGGTGAAGCGGAACGCGTCGTCGCCGCTCGCAGTCATGGCGTTCCAGCCGAAATGGCCCGACACAAATTGCGCGCGGCGCGCATCGTCGAGCGCCGGCGCGCTGAACTCGGCAAATTGCATCGAATCGAAGCGCACGATGCGCCCCGAACGGCCGCCTCCGATATTGCTTTTGAAATGCTGGAAGACGGTCGTGCCGCCGCATTTGGGAATATGGAGAAAGGCGACTCGGCGCGGCCGCTCACCGGCCAAGCTCTTCAACTGATAGCGCAGCCGCAGCCATTTTCGTTCCAGCATGAATCCCTCGCAAGCTAAGCGCGAGGACGCCGATTCTCTCGTCTCTCACCCTCGCACGGGCAAACGTTGGAGCGGCGATTTTCCGTCGGTTTGACGAGCGTATGTCAGAGTGTGACGTGCGCGGAAATTCGGTGCGTCACATTCTTAAGGCTTCGAGAGTTTGTGTCTGGAACTCTTCGGTTAAGCGAAGGGCGCGCTTGCCCTCACGATTCAGTCACATGCGCGTTCAGCCACGCGGTCAGCACATCCATAACCGCGTCGCGATCGAGATCGTTGAGCAATTCATGGCGGCCTTCAGGATAAAGCTCGAGCCGCTTATCCTCCGCGCCGACCAACGCGATGAATCTCTTGCTGCCGTTCGGATCGGTCAACGTATCCTTCTCGCCGTGCAGCACCAGCACCGGCACGCTCCATTGCGAATATCGCGCCCAAGCTTTTTCCGCCGCAGCAATCGCGGTGGCGCCCACTTTCGCTGGAATGCTGAGCGCGCTGATCATCGGATCGGTTTTGTAGGCCTGAACTTCGGCGTCGATGCGCGAGATCGCACTCGCATCGCTTGCCGGCAGCAGCCGCAGTCCCGGCGACAACACCGAGAAGATGTTGGCGATCGCGCGCAGATGCGGCGGCGCTTCGATGAGCAAGGCAGGCGCGCTCAGGACGACGCCGGCAACGTTCTTGCCGTCGTTCGCAACGCTGGCCGCCGTGATGAATCCGCCAAGCGAATGCCCGAACAGGAAGAGCGGCTTGCCGTCCGCGTTCAATGCGCGTCGCGCCGCTTGGTGGTCCGCGATAGTCTTCTTGATGTCAGCGACGCCGCGCGCGCCCCGTGAGCGGCCGTGGCCTTGCACGTCAAACGCATAGACATCGAATCCAAGCGCATTCAGGCGTGGGATCAGCCGGTGATAGTGCTCAACGTAACGCTCCGCGTATTCGGCAAAGCCATGCGTCAGCAGCACCTTCGCACGCGCCGCCGACGCCGGCCATTTGTATCCGCGCAGGCCGCGCCCGAAGTCCCAGGCCT
>JADLHI010000136.1 GCA_020848895.1 Hyphomonadaceae bacterium | reverse complement strand
CGTGATAACGACTACTGCTCACCCGCTTGCGGGGGAGCTGTCGTCGCGCGCCAGCGCGATGACTGAGGGGGCGATGCGCGACACTCGCCAAACTTACCCCCTCCCGCGCGCTCCGCTCGCGACCTCCCCCGCATGCGGGGGAGGAGTTCGCACGCCATGAACCACTTCGAGTACAAGAACGGCGCGCTCTGCTGCGAAGGCGTGAACCTGGCCGACATCGCCGAAGCGGTCGGCACGCCCTGCTACGTCTATTCAACCGCGACGCTTGAACGGCACTACCAGGTCTTTCGCGACGCCTTCCTCCCGCGCAATGTACTGGTCGCGTTTGCGGTGAAGGCGAACGCAAACATTGCCGTCATCGCCACACTCGCCCGCAAAGGCGCTGGCGCCGATACGGTGAGCCGCGGTGAAATCGAGCGTGCGCTGAAAGCGGGCGTGCTGGCGGAGAAGATCATTTTCTCCGGCGTCGGCAAAACGGCGGACGAATTGGCGTTCGCGGTGAAAGCCGGCGTGCACGAGATCAATGTCGAAAGCCGCGCCGAGCTTGAGCTGCTCTCGGAGATCGCGCGCGGACTGGGAAAAAAGGCACGCATCGCCATCCGCGTGAACCCGGATGTCGGCGCCGGTGGTCACGAGAAAATTTCGACCGGCAAGGGCGATGCGAAGTTCGGTGTTTCGCCCGAACAGGCGTTGGCGCTTTACACGCGCGCAGCCGGCGATCCGCATCTGCACGCGCAAGGCTTGGCGGTCCATATCGGCAGCCAGATCCGCGATCTGGCGCCGCTCGAAGCCGCGTTCCGGGTCATGCGCTCGCTGGCGGAGAAGCTGCGCAGCGAAGGCATCGCGATCGAGCGGCTCGATCTCGGCGGCGGCCTGGGCGTGCCGTATTTCAACGAACCTGATCCACCCTCGCCGGTTGAATACGCAGCCATGGTCAGCCGCGTGTTCGACGGCTTCGAAATCGGCCTGTCGTTTGAGCCAGGACGGATGATCGCGGCGAATGCGGGCGTGCTGCTGGCGCGCGTGGTGCGCTTGCAGGATCGGCCACGTCCGATCGTGGTGCTCGATGCGGCAATGAACGATCTGATCAGGCCTGCGATCTATGACGCCTATCACGGCATCAAGCCGCTGAAGCAGGCGACATCGCCCGAACGAGCGGTCGATGTCGTCGGCCCGATTTGTGAGACCGGCGATACGTTCACCCGCAATCGCATGCTGCCGCCGCTGGAGGCGGGCGATCTCGTCGCGTTTATGACGGCGGGCGCGTATGGCGCGGTGATGGCGTCCACGTACAACGCGCGCCCGCTCGTGCCGGAGGTGCTGGTCAGCGGCGATCGCTTTGAGGTCGTGCGGCGACGTTGGGACGTGGCTGAGCAGCTGAAGCTGGAGAGCTTGCCGACATGGATGGAGAGCTAGATTGATCAGACGTGCAATTGCAGGCGGCGCATTGGCTTTGGCGTTGAGCGCTTGCGCTTCCGTTCCCGCCTCGCCGCAGGATCGGTTCTTCTCCAATCTGCGCGCGCTGTGTGGACAGAGCTTCGAGGGGCGCGTCGTCACCACCGATGCGGCGGATGCCAGCTTCGCCAGCAGCCGGCTCGTGATGCAGGTGCGCGAATGCGGCGGCGATGAGGTGCGCGTGCCGTTTCATGTCGGCGAGAACCGGTCGCGGACCTGGGTGATTACACGCACGCCTGACGGACTGCGCCTGAAGCACGATCACCGGCATGAGGACGGCAGCGAAGATACGCTGACGCAATATGGCGGCGACACGGTGAGCGAAGGCGCAGCGGAGCGGCAGGAGTTTCCCGCGGACGCGTTCTCGCGGACGCTGTTCATGCAGAACAACATTCCGCAATCGGTCGACAACGTCTGGGCGGTCGAGGTGCATCCGGGCCGGACGTTCGCTTACGAATTGCGGCGGCCGAACCGTCACTTTCGGGTCGAGTTCGACCTCACGCGGCCGGTTGCAGCGCCGCCTGCGCCTTGGGGCGCGGAGTAGAGCCGCGCGCCAATATGGACCGCCGGCGCCCACGCCGGCACGGCGCCGCCGCTACCGACAAACGCTGGCGCTTGTTCGATCCGACACAGGCCGGCGGGGCGCCGGCGGTCCATATTGGCCGCTAGAGCGCGATCACCGGCGCATCGACCTGCACGGCGCCGCGCTCAACCACCGGGAATTGGTAGTTGCTTTGGCCGTCTTGCGTGTTGGCCTGAATGCGCTCCTCGCGGGCGAATTCGCGGCGGACGTAGGCGCCGAGTTCACCAGCGGTGATGACGCGGTCGCGGTTCTCATCCGCCGCGCCTTCGAGGCCGGTTTGGATGAAGTGCGAAAGGAAACCGCCGGCTTGGAATTTCTCAGCGACTGAACTCGTCAGATCTTCTTCAGAGCTGAAGATGCCCATCACGCCGGGACGGCTGACGACGTTGCGCGCAAAGCCGCCGCTGAAGCATGAGTCCAGCACCAGCAGTGCGGTCTGCGTGTGCACCTGCTGGAACATCTGGTTCATCTCTTCGTCGGTGATTGCGCCATCGACCATCTCGATGGTTTCGCTCTTGCCGTCAGGCTCTGTGGCGCTGACCTGGCTGCGGACCTGGTTGCCGTGGCCTGAGTAGAAGAAGAGGAAGAGATCGTTGGGGCCGGCCGCAGCGGCCACCCGTTGGATCGCGGCGCGGACGTTGGCGCGCGTCGCTTGGCCATCGACGAGCATGACGCTTTCAGCCGCCAGCGTGCCCTGGCGCTGCAGCGATTGCTGCAGTTTGCGCGCGTCTTCAGCCGTCAGCGGCAAATCGTTGCCGCTGCCCGGATAATCGGAAATGCCGACCATCACGGCATAGACGCGCCGGGCGCTGTTGCTGGCCGAGACTTGCGGGGCGTCGCCCTGCTGTAGCGTTACGACATAAGCGCCCTGTTCGCCCGGCTGATACGATGTCGCCCCGATCCGGTAATTGCCGGATTCGCTGAGCGTCGTTTCGATGCGGGCGTTTCGATCTTCCGGCGTCACGTCGTCATTGTCTTCCTGCGCGCCAGAGGGTGCGAGCAGGATCAGATACGGATCGATGGCGGTGGAGCGCATGTCGATGGTGACGCGCTGACCGGCTTGGCCCTGGAAATTGTAGGTGTCGATGAATTCGCCGCTTTGCAGCGTCGTGTCGCCCTGCGCGAGTTCGCCGTTCATCGTCTGACCGGCGGCGAAGGTTTGGCCGGGGCCGCCTTGCAGCGCATCGGTGGCCGTCGTTGCTTGCGCCGGGCCGATATTGAGCTGGTACGCGCCGGTTTCGCCGGCTGCGTACGAGGTTGCGTGGATCGTGTATTCGCCATTGGCTGGCAGCGTCACGACGAGGCGGCTGTTGCGCGTGTTATTCGGCGTATCGTCGTCATTGTATTGCGAGAAGCCGCCCGGGCCGCTGATCGCCACGTACGTATCGAACTGCTGCGAAGCGAGGCTGATTTCAACTTGCTGACCGGCGAGGCCTTGCAGCGGATAGGTGTCAATGAATTCGCCGCTCTGCAGTGTCGTGTCGCCTTGCGCGAGTTCGCCGGTGAGTGCTTGCGCCGCAATCGGCGGCGCTTGCCCAGGAGCAGTATTATTGCCCGCGACGTTGGTCGTCGCTTCGCCGGTGCGCTCGACGAGGAGATTGTAAGCGCCGGTGGCGTTACGGCTGAAGCTGGTGACGTAAACTTGCGCCGTGCCGTTTTCCGGGAAAGTGATGTTGAGGCGCGAATTGTAGCTGCCGCTGCCATCGTCATCATTGTCTTGCGAGAGCGAACCTGGGCCGCGGACATAAAGATAAGGATCGAATGTCTCGGAGGTGAGCGTCAGCGTATATTGCTCACCCTGGCGACCGTTGAGTTGAAACACGTCGGCGACGGCATTGCTCTGATCGGACTTGGTTTCGCTGGCCTCCAGCGTGCCGCTCACCGTCTGGCCCGGCTGCAATCCGCCGCCGCCCAGGAGTTGCCCACACGCCGCCAAAGCGGCCGCCATCACCACGGCCGCAGCTGTCCGAATGTTCATTGGGATCCCCCTCAAGAGCGAGCGCGAGCTTAGACGCACCCCTATGGCCGTCAACATGGGGAACCAGGGGGCCTGGCTGCGTCTTTGCGAGGGATGGTCATGGTTTGGCTCAAAACGGGCTGATACCGTGAAGGCGCGGAATGAAGCACCAGGACGCCCTCAATCAGCTCGCCCGGGAAACGACCCGGGCCCGGCGCCGGCTGGCGCTCGAACGGCTGCTGCGCGCCGGCTTGGTGCTGATGGGCGCCATTGGCCTGTGGGCCGCATTTGCGCTTTTTGGCGGCCACGAACGGCTGCCGCTGCTGCTGCAGAGTTTGAGCGCGATCTTTGCGCTGGTGCTGTTTGGATACCTCGCCATACGGGCGCGACGCGAATGGCGCGCGCCGACAGAAGAGGAAGCGCGCGCGCAGCTGGCGCGGGACTCGCTCATGGATGCGGGCGCGTTCGATGCGCTGCGCGATCAGCCGACGAAGTACGATCCGTTTTCGGTCGCGTTGTGGAATCGCGAGCGCGAGCGGTTGCTGGAAAGCACGGGAAAGCTGCGGCTTGGGCCACCGCGTCCGCGGCTTGATGATCTTGATCCTTACAAGCTGCGCTATGCGCTGGCGGTGTTGCTGATCGGCGCGGTCGTGGTGGCTGGCGCGCAATCGGGCGACAGGTTGGCGCGTGCGTTTTTGCCGGATCCAGGCCCGCTGCTCGGCGATCGGGAGATGGCGATCGAAGCATGGGCGGCGCCTGCGGAGTACACGCACGCTGCTCCGGTTTCGCTAAGCGATCTTATCGGTCAGCGCGTGGTGACGCCGCCGTCGGTGCGCGTGACCGTTCGCGTGACGGGCCCGGCGGGCGCGCCGGTGTTGCGTTTCAGCGGCCAAGGCGGGCGGCGCCAAGCGCGCTTCACCCAAGCAGCGGACGGCGCCTGGGAAGCACAACTCGATATTCCAGGGCGCGGCGAACTCAGCGTTGTGCGTTTCCATACGCGCGCGCGCTGGCGGCTCGCACCAGCCGCGGATTTGGCCCCGCGCGCGTCGTGGGATGCGCCGATCTCCACCCTTTCGGATGAGCGCGTGAGCCTCTCATGGAAAGCCCGCGACGATTTCGGCGTGCGGCGCTTGGTGTTGCGGGTGCGGCCGCTTCATCCGCCGGCTGGGCTCGTCCGCGCTGACCCGGTGGACACGGAGTTGGAAGCGCCAGCAGGCGATCCGCGCGAGGCGGAAGCAGAGACCGAGATCGATCTTG
>JADLHI010000135.1 GCA_020848895.1 Hyphomonadaceae bacterium | reverse complement strand
AGCGCCAGCTCTCGCCGATCGCGCAACAATTCCAGAAGTGCGCCCGGCGTTTTGCCAATGCCAACCTGTAAGACGCTTGCGTCCTCGATCAGCGGTGCAACGTTCCGAGCCACATCGAGCGAAACTGCATCTGTCGCGCCGCTCCCGTACGTTGCGAGTGGCGCATCAACGTCGACCAGAGCGTAAAACGCCTCCAATTGGATGCTCGCGGCGTTGGGCACAAAAGGCGCTTGGCGATTGACAACGCCCACGACCTTCTTGCTTCGCCGGATCGCCGCTGGCGTGAATTCAACCGCCGCGCCGAGCGAACATCGCCCCTGCTCGTCAGGCGCCGACACCTGCACGATTGACACGTCGAAGGTCGCGTCCGCTTCTAACCAAGCCTGAAACGCCGAGTAAGAGAGCGGCATATGTCGGAAACGACCGTCACGCTGCGCTGCGCCGTAGTCACTCTGCATGAAAAGGCTGCTCACGACCGCAGTCTCATGCAAGGCGGCAAGGTCAATCTTGTTCACGCCGGGAAGGAAGGTCGTGGTGATCGCGCTGCCTGCGGTCAGGAGCTTGTTGGACTGCAACGCCTCGATGAGTCCCGACGGTTCGCCGGAGCCGCCAGGGACGTAGAGGCGCGCACCGGGCGCTATATCTCCGAGAACCTCAGCGATACCGCGCGGGCTTGCGAGCACGGCGCTCACGTCAGTGCTTTGAGATTTGGAATGAGCGCCTTCGCTGCGTTTCGCTGCACTTTGCCCGATGCCGTGCGCGGCAGCTGCTCGGCGACAAATACGCTTTGCGGCAGCTTATATCCGGCCAATCGCTCGCGCGCAAAACTGCGAACCTCTTCTAGTGACAGCGGCAAGCGTGGGCGTAGCTCCACGACAGCGGTGACCGCCTCGCCCCACTTGTCGTGCGGCAACCCGACGACAGCCACCTCGTTGATCGCCGGATGCTCGCGCAACACGTTCTCGATCTCGACGGGATAGACGTTTTCGCCGCCGCTGATGATGAGATCGCGAATCCGATCCGTCAGGAAAAGGTAGCCCTCATTGTCCAAATAGCCGCCGTCGCCCGTCCTATACCACTCGCCTTGAAGGACCTCGGCCGTCGCTTCCGGCCGATTTGCATAACCCAGCATATTTGCGCGCGATCGAATGCAAATTTCGCCTGGCTCCATCGCATCGCAAACAGAATTGTCGGGCCGGCGAATCTCCACCGAAACGCCGGCGAAAGGCTTGCCAACGGAACGCATCAGATGTGCGCGTGATGGATCGTGATCGGCGCCGCCGAGAAATGTGCCTGTGCCTGAGGTTTCGGTCATGCCGTAATACTGGCCAAACCTGCATCCGAGCGCGGCAGTCGCCTCCTCCAGCAGCGCCGGACTCATCGGCGAGGCGCCATAACAAAGCGTCTTCAGCGGAGGCGCTCTTTCGCCCCGCTGCTTCAACTCATCCAGATACATGCGCAGAATGGTGGGCACCATAAACGCGCGCGTAACGCCGTGCTTGCGGCCAAGAGCGATCAAGCTCGGCGGCGACGGATCGGCCGTGTGAACGCAAGCGGCGCCCGCCGCGAGAGCGTGGGTGACGAAGCCGATGCCAGCGATGTGAAAGTTCGGCATCGCACACAGGACGATATCTTCCGGCGTCCAGTCTTCCCATTGCGGTGTCAGCTTGTCTCCGTGCCGCGTCAGGCTCACGGCGCCGTGACTGAGCGTGGCGCCTTTAGGACGCCCTGTCGTGCCACTGGTGTAAAGCTGAAGAAACGGCGCGTTAAAGCTCAACGGCACGCGTTCGCCATCCAGCGCGCCAGACGTCGCCAACCCGCGCAGTCCAGAAGCGCCCTCGGTGGCGATCAATTCGGGCATGCGCGCGAGGTCAGCGCAAGCCGCACGCACGTTGTCGGCGAAGTCTGCGTCATGGATCACAATTCGCGGGGCGCAATCACTGATTACAAACTTGAGTTCAGCACTCGCAAAACGCCAGTTGATCGGCACGAAGACCAAGCCAGCGCGCGCGCATGCGAAAAATGCTGCGTAGAAGAGTTCGTTGTTGCGACCGACGTGAGCGACATGATCGCCCGGTTTCAAGCCGGCGGCTCGCCAAGCCCTTACTAGGCGTTTGGAGGCAGCATCAAGATCGGCGTAGGTCCATGTGCGGTCATCGAAAATGAAGGCGCGCGCGTGCGGCTGGCGCTCGGCCCAGTAGGCCGGCAGATCCGCCATCCAGACCATATCTGAAAGATCGCCCAGCGGCGCGCCCTCAACCCGCACCTTTCCTCCTCGTCGATATTCCATCGATCCGTTATCTAGCGTACTATATGCCTATGCCCTGGGATGGGGCAACCTCATTGGCGCCCGGAGGCGAACGCATGAGCACAAATCAATTGCTTGAGGCGCACGGGAAGGCCGCTCTGATCTTCGGCGCCGCTAGCGGTATCGGCGCGGCCGCGGCCGAAGCGTACGCATCGGCGGGCGGCCAGGTGATGAGCGCCGACCTTGCACCGCAAACGCCCAGCTCACGCGTTGCGCCAATCGAATGCGATGTCACCGATGAGGCCAGTGTTGGCGCCGCCTTCGCGGCCTGCGTCCAACAATTCGGCCGGATCGACGCGGTCGTGCATAGCGTCGGCGTGCCCAGTGTCGGGCCACTGGCGTCTCTTTCGCTAGCGGATTGGCGCCGGGTGATGGACATCAACCTTACGTCAGCGTTTCTCGTGGCGCGTGCGGCCTGGCCGCATCTGAAGGCGAGCGGCGGCGCAGCCGTGTTTGTCGCGTCAACCAGCGGCCGCAATGGCGGCGCCACCGCAACGGGCCCAACCTACGCCGCCAGCAAAGGCGGCATGATCAACCTGACGCGCTATCTCGCGCGTGAGTGGGCCGCGGACGGCATTCGCGTCAACGCCGTGGCGCCGGGGCCGGTAATGACGCCGCTGATGGCAAGCGTGGACCCCGAACGCCGCGCCGCATACGCGAAGGCGCTGTTGACCGGTCGCCTAATCGAAGCCGAGGAGCTTGGCGCCGCCATAGCCTTCCTCCTTTCAGATCATGCGCGTTCGATCACCGGCGCTGTGCTCAATCAGTCGGGCGGCTTGGTGCTCGACTAGTCATCGCCGCCGACCAATGCGCGCGCCGTCGCGTAAAGATCGCGTCTACGCGCTGCTACATCCGCGACCACATCGCTGCCTGGCGCACCTGCACCACCACGGTCCGTCAGACGCGCCGCCACGATGCCTGCTGCGATCGCTTCCATATGCACTCGCACCTGCATGTGCCGGAGCTGAGCGCGCGCTTTTGGATTGTCCGTCAGATAGGTGAAACGCCGCTCGATCGAGGCGGCGAGCGCGGCGATGCCTTCGCCGGTGAGCGCCTCCGTTTCGCAGACCGACACCGGCCAGGCAGCCTCCCCGCGCCGCTCCGCATCGACATGCACCATTTCGCGAAGCGCGCGAACGGTGCGTTGGGCATCCGGTTCAGACGCACGATTGACGACGAAAATATCGGCGATCTCCAGGAGACCCGCTTTCACCGATTGCAGCGCATCGCCGCTGTGGGATGTCTGCAGCACAAGCACGGCGCCGGCATGCCGCATGATATCGATCTCCGACTGACCCACGCCCACTGTTTCAAGCAGCACGATGTCCCAGCCCATGGCGTCGAGAACGACCAACGCATCAGGAGTGCTGCGCGCGAGACCTCCCAAAGCGCCCCGATTTGCCATGCTGCGAATAAAGACGCCTGCATCCGAATAGTGCTGCGACATTCGAAAACGATCGCCGAGAACCGCCCCACCACTCTTCGGACTCGATGGGTCAACCGCAAGGACCGCCACGCGCAAGTTTGCCGCGCGGTAGTATGCGATGAGTTGATCGACCAATGTGCTTTTGCCAGCGCCCGGCGGGCCTGTCACGCCAACGATGCGCGCATGACCACCTGCCGCATAGAGCGTGCTCAGCGCCGGATAGAGATCGCTCGCACCGCTCTCAATGAGGGTGATAAGCCGCGCACCGGCGCGCGCATCCTGCGCGATGGCGGATTCCGCGAGCTGTTTCACTTCGGCTTCGGCGACGCGCATTCGCGCCTCCTACGAGTTCACGGCGCCCGCGTTTCGGTACGCATCCGCCGCGCGGCTCATAAACGCCATGATTTCGGGGACGGTCGATCCTGGGCCGAATATGCCTTCGATCCCCATCTCCGCGAGCGGCGCGCGATCATCCGGATGAATCATACCGCCGACCATCACCGGTACATCGCCGGCGCCTCGGGAAATCAGTTCGTCGCGAAAAGCGCGCACGTAGTGGAGGTAGGCCGCAGTTGAGAAGCTGAGACCGACAATGTCGGCGTCTTCCTGGATCACGGCGCTCGCCATGCCTGGCACAGTGTTGTGCTCACCTAAGTAGACAACCTCCACCCCCTCATCGCGCAGTAATTGCGCGAGCGTGCGGATGCCTTTGGTGTGCACGTCCGTTCCCAGCATGCCCAGCACACAGCGGATGATGCGAGCCTTGCCCATCAGACGCTCACCGCTTCAAAGTCGAACGGCGCCTCGATGACGCGATAGCCGTCGTATGGCCGGCCCATCGCCATGCGGAATGCGCCCCACACCTCGCCGAGTGTCGCATCCGCGACAAAGGCGTCGATCGCCGCTTGCGAACAATTATTGCCCGCTTTTGCGGTCGCGTAGACGTCCCGCACCTTTCGCTTGACGAGATCGCCGTCGCGGCCAGCCTTCAATTCCTTAAACCGGCGCACGTGAGCCTGCGTGGCGGCGGGATCGAAGGTGAACCGCCGCGGCGGCGGTTCTTCCGGAGGCGCGAAGGCGTTCGCGCCGATAACGATGCGCTCGCCCGAATCCATCTCGCGTCGAAAGCTGAGATTGTAGTCGTCCATGAGCTGGGCAATTCGACCAGCGTCGATTGCTGCCAGCAAACCGATCTCTTCGATTTCCGCCATCAACTTCGCGGCCTCGGCTTCCACTTTGTCCGTGAGCGCTTCCACGTAGTAGCTGCCACCGAGCGGATCCGCGGTGCGGGCGGCGCCTATCTCGTTAGCCAGTATCTGTTGCGTGCGCGTTGCTAACTCACGCGCCTCCTGCGTCGGCACGCAAATGGGCTCGTCGTAAGTGCATGCCTCGACGGATTGCACGCCGCCCAGAAGCGCAGCCAAACTCTGCACGGCCACGCGGGAAAGATTGTTCAGCGGCTGACCGTAGACCAGCGACCGGCCCGAGGTATGGCACGCGATGCGCAGACGCATGCTGCGCGGGTCCTGAGCGCCAAAGCCATCGCGCATAGTGCGCGCCCACATCCGTCGAAGCGCACGAAACTTGGCTATCTCTTCAAAGAAGTCGACGTCCGCCGTCGAGACCCAGGCAATACTGGGCGCAACCTGATCAATATCGAGGCCACGCTTTTCGAGGTCACGCAGCACGCCCTTGACCACCGCCATACCGATGGCGATCTCGCCAACAGGCGAGAGCCCAGCCTCACGCAGGTCGTAGCCTTGCGGCAAACCGAGCGTCCAGCGCGGGCTATTGCGGACGCAATACTCTACGCAATCGACCGTGGCGCGTTGGCTCAACTGCGCCGGCAACAAATCCGTGCCCCACCCGCACATCGTCTCTTGCAGGTGGTCGGGCATGTGCGAACCCTGCAGTTTGTCGAGCGGCGTGCCGCGCTTCACTGCGACCGCGGCGACCATTTGATACGCCATGATTGTCCAGTGCCAGGCGACATCAACTTTGGTGAGATCGACACCGTCAAGCAGACGATCGATATCGCGCGCAGTGGGCAGAGAGCATCCTTCAAGACCAGCTTCGGCGCCAAAGGCTGGATGGTCAGGATCAAGCGCCTGTTGTGTGAGCGTGTCGACAACAACGTTTACGCCCGTACCGCCAGCAGCAAGCGTTTTCTCAATGCCGTCGCGAGTATCCTCCGGCGCGCCGTAGCCAACGATGTTGCGCAGCGTCCACATGCGGCTGCGATACATCTGCGGGTAAGCGCCGCGCGTGTAAGGAAACTCGCCCGGATCGCCCAGGTCGCGCTTGTAGTCACGTTCATTCGCGTCGTTAGGACCGTACGAGGCCTGTGTCTCCAACCCACCCCAAGTACGCGTGCGCGAAAGCCGAACTTGTTTTTCATCAAGCGACGCAGCGAGGCTTGGGGGTTTTCCGTTGGACCTCATTTCTTGCGGCCCAAACGCTCGCGCATCGCACCCATTAGGGTCTTGAACTCCTCACCCATCACAAGGCCGCTCACGGTGAGGCGCTCAACATTGCGCGCCTGCTGGCGATCAAGGTCGGCGACGAGTTCTATGGCGAGCTTGGCGGCCGCCACGGTTTCCGGTGGCTGCTTTGCGAGGTTCTGACAAAACGACCAGACATCGCTTTCAAAGGTCTCGTCTGGATAGACGTCATGGACCAACCCGACAGCGAGCGCGCGCTCTGCCTCCATCGCGAGGTTGGCCATGATGAACCAACGCGCCCAATGGGGACCAACGATGCGCGTCAGACGGCT
>JADLHI010000134.1 GCA_020848895.1 Hyphomonadaceae bacterium | reverse complement strand
TTTGGCCAGACGATTTCGGACTTTCAGAACACGCAGTTCACTTTGGCTCAGCTTGATGCCGAGACGACCGCGCTACGTGTGTTCACCGATTGGTGCATCGCGCGCTTCATGGCTGACGAATTGACGCCTGTGGATGCCGCTAAGGCAAAGCTCTTGGTGACCGACCTGCACTGCAAGGTCGTGGATCAATGCCTGCAGTTCTTCGGCGGCTACGGGTACATGCTCGAATACCCCATCGCGCGCGCCTACGTGGACGCCCGCATCACCCGCATCGCCGGCGGCGCAGCTGAGGTGATGAAGCAAATTATCGGTCGAGATTTGTTTCAAAAATAACGCTGAGGGGGCCTGCCCGGAGGCGGTTAACACCTCTTGCCAGATATAGTAAGACAGCGTACGATACGCATAAGATCAAAAACGGCGCGGCAAGAAGCTCGCCAGGGGAGGTATTATGCGGGTTTTCGATAAATCGGCCTTTGTGCTGACGGCGTCATTGTTCGCCTTGATGGCTCCTCAGGCGTACGCGCAGGATGCGGCGGACTCTGAAGACTCGGCGAACGAGATCGTTGTCACCGCGCAGCGGCGCGAGGAAAACATCCAGGACGTGCCGCTTTCCATCGCCGCGGTCAGCGGCGATCGTATTGAAGAACTCGCGATCACCACGCCGGCGCAATTGTTCTCGCAGATTCCAAACGTCAAGTTCCAAATGCCGACGGGCAGTTCGGGTTTCCCGATCTTCAACATCCGCGGCGTAACCTTGCTGGACTTCAGCGACTCGAATGAGGCGTCTGTCGCAGTCTACGCGGATGACGTCTATCTCGGCAGTCCCGCGGTGCAGAACCAACAATTCTTCGACGTTCAGCGCGTCGAAGTGCTTCGCGGCCCCCAAGGCACGCTCTACGGCCGCAACGCTACCGGTGGTTTGGTCAATGTTCTTGCGCGGCGGCCGACAGACGATTTCGAAGGGTCTCTGACGGCGCGCTACGGTTCGGACAACGAATATGCCCTGGAGGGTGTCGTGTCGGGTCCGTTTTCGGACAGCGCACGTGGTCGATTGGCGATTCGCACCGGTGGGCGCGATGGCTGGCAGACCAACGTTTTCAACGGTCACGAACTCGGCGGCATCGACACCAGCTTCGCGGCGCGCGGTCTCGTGGAAATTGATGCAACCGAGTCGCTTTCACTCGTTGGCAACATTCACTACAGCCTGTTTGAAGGCTCGGAAGATGGCCGCGCGTTCTTTGGCGCGCGTGTGCCAGGGTCGACGCCGTCAGTACGTTGCACAACAGATCAGATCTTGTCGTCCGCGTGCGTCAACTCGCAGAACTTCAGTGATCCGGACCCCGATCCGACGCACGTCTATTCTGAGGAAGATGATCTGCCTGCGCGTGTTGAGAACGTCGGCGGCTGGCTTCGCGCAGACTGGAATTTGGGCTTCGCCGATCTGACGTCGATCACGAGCTACGATATTGCGGAGAAGCTTGACACGCTGGATGCCGACCAATCGCCATCGCCCGCGGGCAGATTGACGTTGGTGTACAACACAGATCACGAGCAGTGGAGCCAGGAGTTCCGGCTTGCGGGCGACACTGACCGGCTGAACTGGATTCTGGGTGCGTACTACTATGCCGATACGCGCTTCTTTACCGCCACCCTTACGCGTTTGGCCGGTAGCGGCAGCTGGGCTGACCAAACGGTCGCGACGCAAGCGATCTTCGGACAAACAACTTGGGCGGCGACGCCGACGTTTAACCTCACGCTTGGCGCGCGATACACCTGGGATCAGCGCGAGCTTGAAGGGCTGGCGAAGATTTCGTCGGGAGGCGTGCCTGGAACGCACGATGGCATCCAACAGTATCTCATCACACGCAGCTTGGACTCTGAGCGTCTCACTTGGCGCGCCGCCGCCGACTGGCATTTCTTGCCCGATCACATGCTCTATGCGAGCGCTTCCACCGGCTTCAAGAGCGGCGCGTTCAATACACTCTTGCCTGCCGCCGACCCAAACACCGTCCAGCCCGCCGATCCCGAGTTCATCACGTCCTACGAGATTGGTTTGAAGGGCGACATGTGGAACGGACGCCTGCGCTACGACATCGCGGCGTTCTACAGCGACTACGAGAGCGTGCAGGCGCAAGGCACACTCGCCAATCCAACGCCGATTAGCACTCTAAACACGATCGGCGACGCTACCATCCAAGGGCTCGAAGCGTCGCTGACAGCCGAGCCCATCGATGGGCTCACCGCGACATTCGGTGTGGGCTTCCTGGAGACGGAGATTCACGCGGCGCCGGGGACCTCGTTTAATGGCGTGAACCTGAACGGCCACGAACTCGTGATGGCGCCGTCCGTCAGTTTCAACGGCTCGCTGCGGTACGAACGGGAAGTTGGCGAGATCGGCTCGCTTTACGGGATGACCGACTTCCAATGGCAGGACTCAGTATTCTTCGGACCTGACAACCTTCCGACGGAAGCGCAGGAGGCTTATGGCCTCATCAACTTCCACATCGGTTGGATCTCGCCGACGCGCGACATCGAACTGAGCGCGTTTGTCCGCAACGCCGCCGATGAAGAGTATTTCATCCACGGCGTCGACTCAGGTGGCGCGACGCAGGTCGGCTATCAATGGGGCCGGCCGCGCACATGGGGTGTCCAGCTGCGGCACGATTTCTAGTGCTGTCGGCGGATCGATCGCTGGAACGTACAAGGTTGGCAGTCGAGCGCGCATATTTGCCGGCTCTCATTGAGGGCGATATCGTTGATTGGACGATTGCGGATGTGTTGCGCGCGGCCGTCGCCGACTCGGGCGAACGCCTCGCACTGGTTGAGCCGAGCGCAACGGCGCGCGCGCGAAGCTGGACGTACCAAGAGCTTTGGACCGCCGTAGAGCTTGAGAGCCGCCGCTTGGCCGGCTTGTTCGAGCCGGGCGAGCGCTTGGCGATCGCGCTGACGAACCGGCCTGAATGGGTGATCCTCGAATTTGCCGCCTCGCTCGCGGGTCTCACGATTGTCTGCGTCAATCCCGCGAGCACAGCGGGAGAGCTGACGCACATTCTCAAACAATCGCGCGCCGCTGGCCTCATTCATGAAAGCGCGTTCCGCGGCGTCGATGTGAACGCCCTCATGGCGTCACTCATCCCACAGCTCCCTCCGATCAAGCTCTGTACGTCCATCGAAGCCTGGGCGGCGAAAGGGTGGCCATTGGGCGTGTGCCCAACAGCAGTCGATTGCTACGCGCCCGCGATGATCCAATACACGTCCGGCACCACAGGCAAGCCGAAGGGTGCAGTCCTCGCCCATCGCGCGGCTGTCAACACGGCGCAATTTGCGTCTGCTCGCTTTGAGCTGAAGCGCGGCTCGGTTTGGCTCAATTGGCTGCCAATGTATCACACCGGCGGTTGTATCTATTCTTTGCTCGGCGCGTTTTGGAACCGAGGCGTGCTGGTGCAAATGGCGGCGTTCGAGCCGGATCTCGCGTTGCGTCTCATCCAGGATGAACGCGTGGCGTGGATGCCCGCCGTACCCACAATGATTTATGGATTGCTCGATCATCCGCGCCGGCGTGAGTTCGACTTGTCGAGCCTCGAAGTGATTGTCATGGGCGGGACGCCGATCCCGCCGGACGTAATCGTTCGCGTTGAAAAAGAGCTTGATGTCGATTTCGTGGGCATCTTCGGCCAAACCGAGATGAGCGGTTCCATCTGCCAGACGCTGCGCGGGGATAGCGACCACCATCGCATGCACACGGTGGGTTTTCCGTTTCCCTACACCGAGGCGAAGATCGAAGATCCCGAGACGCAACAGCTCTGTGCACGCGGCGAAGTGGGCGAAATCTGCCTGCGGTCCTACGCAGTGTTGAACGAGTATTTTGACGATCCAGCGGCAACGCATGCGGCCAAGAGCGATGATGGTTGGCTCCGTACCGGCGATCTCGGCGTCATGGAGGAGGACGGATATCTCCGCATCGTCGGCAGGTTGAAGGATATGATCATCCGCGGCGGAGAGAACATCTATCCGCGAGAGATTGAAGACGCCCTGGCGGCGCATCCGTCCGTTGCCGATGCGGCAGTGTTCGGCGTGCCCGATTCCAAATGGGGTGAGGTCGTTGTCGCGGCTGTGCGCATGCGTGACGGCGCCGGCGCATTGGATGACGAAGCGCTCCGCGAATTCCTACGGGGCCGCATCGCGCGGCACAAAGTGCCGTTGCACATCTGGTTCGTGGATGCGCTGCCGCTCGCGACGCAGGGAAAAGTTCAAAAGTTTGCGCTTCGCGACGCATTCCTGCGTCAACGGACGGCGAATTGATCGACAAGAGGTGAGACGTGGCGAAGACCGAACTTCTGGCTGGAAAAGTAGTGCTCGTGACTGGCGCCGGCGGCGGCATCGGTGAGGGCATTGCGAAGCTCGCGGCCGAGCACGGTGCGAGCGTCGTCGTCAATGACTTGGGCGGCTCGCCGTCGGGCGAAGGTTTCAATGAAGGCCCCGCCAAGCGCGTCGCCGATGAAATCAATGCCGGCGGCGGCAAGGCGGCGGCCAGTTTCCGTTCGATCGCCAGTTGGGATGGCGCTCACGACATCATCCAGGACGCGCTCGACGCCTTCGGACGCATCGACGTGGTCGTGAACAACGCCGGCGTTCTGCGGGACGTCATCTTCCACAAGATGACGCAAGAGGATTGGGACATCGTTCGCAACGTCAATCTTGACGGCTACTTCTACGTGTCGCGCGCCGCCGCCACGCACTTCAAGGCGCAGGAGAGCGGCTGCTTCGTTCACATGACCTCAACCAGCGGCCTGATCGGCAACTTTGGCCAGGCCAATTACATGGCCGCCAAGCTCGGTGTCGCCGCGCTTTCCAAGTCTATCGCAATGGACATGGCGAAGTTCAACGTGCGCTCAAATTGCATCGCCCCCTTCGCGTTCACCCGGATGGTGGGCACGATTCCGGCGAACAGCGAAGAGAACCGCGCCCGTTTGGCGGTGGTAAAGCGGATGACGCCGGAAAAGATCGCGCCGCTCGCCGTGGGCCTGATGGCCGACAGCGCGAAAGACGTAAGTGGACAGGTTTTCGGAGCGCGCAACAACGAGTTGATCCTGTTTTCTCAGTCGCGACCGCTACGTACGACACAAACATCGGATGGCTGGACGCCTGAGGGCGTGCTTGAGGTGGCGCTGCCGGCGTTTCGTCCGAGCATGTACAAGCTGGACCGGTCTTCGGACGTGTTCACCTGGGATCCGTTCTAGAAGTTTCATTCGGCGCCATTTGCGCCGATCGCGCGGCGGCGGTACCTCTAGCCTAGGTCTGACGCGGTTTCCTCCCGGCGTTTTCCGTGAGTCTGCCGCCGTCGCGTGTTTTTATTCGACCGGCGCGCTTCGAGCGTCGAGGATTGAACGATGTCGGACGCGAGCGCACTCACGGGCACGATTATTGTCGCCGGCGGCAGCGGCGGCATCGGTCGCGCCATCTGCCGGTCGCTTGGAAAAGCCGGCGCCAACGTCGCGCTGAGCTACAGATCGAACAAGACCGTCGCTGAGGACGTGGCGAACGAGGTGCGCGCATTTGGCCGCGAGGCTTGGACCGCGTCGGTAGCGCATGAAGATGCGCGCGCCGTGTCGACCTTTGTCTCTCACGTCCGCGAGCGTTTTGGCGCTATCAACGCGATTGTGTACGCCGCAGGCCCGCCGCTCGCGCTCGAGCCCATCTCTTCAATCTCACCAGAGGTATGGCGGAAAGTCATCGACGCCGACGTGAACGGCTGCTTCAATCTCTTTTCCGCCGCACTGCCACATCTGCGCGCCAGTAAAGGTGCGATCGTCGCGGTGACCACAAGTGCGACAGAACGCGTGCCCCTCAGGGACGTGCTGTCCGCGGCGCCGAAGGCGGCCATCGAGACGCTCGTGCGCTGTCTCGCCAAGGAAGAGGGCCGCTACGGGATTCGCGCCAATTGCGTCGGGCCGGGCTTCATCGACGCCGGCATGGGCGCCACGCTCGTGCATGACGAGGAGAAGGCAGCGTTCATCGAAGGTTTGCGCAAGTCGCTGCCGCTGCAACGCTTCGGCGATGCAGAGGATATCGCCGACGCGGTGGCGTTTCTGCTGTCGCCGCGCGCCAAATACATCACCGGACAGTCGCTCGCCGTGGATGGCGGCTTTCAGTTATGAACGAGGCATGACGCAATGAGCACATCATCCGATTTTCGCGTCTCGGAGCGCGAGGGCATTCTAGAGTTTGTGTTTACGCGTGCGGAGAAACTCAACGCACTCACGCTGCCGATGGTGCAGGGGCTTTGGGATGCGGTGCAGACGCTCGCGAGCCGCAAAGACCTGCGTGTGCTGTTGATACGCGCCGAGGGGCGCTACTTCTCAGCGGGGATTGATCTCAACAGCGAGCTTTCGCCGTCGTTCGAAATTACAAGCCCGACCGAGTTTCGTCGTTGGTACCGGAACGGCGTCGGCAGCATGCACCCCTTGTTTGACGAGATCGAAGGGGTCGAGAAGCCGGTGGTGATTGCACACCAAGCGGCGTGCCTGGGCGGTGCGTTTGAGATGTCGTTATCTTGCGATTTTCGGCTCGCCGCCAAAAGCGCGCGCTACGCGCTCCCGGAAACAGCGCTCGGCGGCATCCCCGGTTCTGGCGGCACCAGCCGTCTGACGCGCATCGTTGGTCCCCATTGGGCGCGTTGGTTCATCATGGCCAACCTCGCGATGGAGGCAGAGCGCGCGCTCGCTGTCGGTTTGGTCCATGACGTCTATCCAGACGAGACCTTTGAAAGCGATGTCTGGTCGTTTTGTCAGAACCTCGCGAAGCAGCCGCCGGAGACCGTGGCGGCTGCTAAGCTCGCCATAGAACTCGTCGCCGACCTTGATCGCCAGCAGGCGCGCAATGTTGAGCGCCTCACCGTGAGCGGGCTCGTGATGGGGGAGGAGTTCAAGACCCTAATGGGTGCGATGCGCGAGCGTTTGGGCCACAAGAAATGAGCTCCAACGGAAAACCCCTAAGCCTCGCTGCGTCGCTTGATGAAAAACAAGTTCGGCTTTCGCGCACGCGTACTTGGGGTGGGTTGGAGATACAGGCCTCGTACGGTCCTAACGACGCGACTGAACGTGACTACAAGCGCGACCTGGGCGATCCGGGCGAGTTTCCTTACACGCGCGGCGCCTACCCGCAGATGTATCGCAGCCGCATGTGGACGCTGCGCAACATCGTTGGCTACGGCGCGCCGGAGGATACTCGCGACGGCATTGAGAAAACGCT
>JADLHI010000133.1 GCA_020848895.1 Hyphomonadaceae bacterium | reverse complement strand
TCGTCCCAGATCCAGCTGCCTTCGCCGCGCACGAAGATTTGCTCCGGCGGGGCGTAAACGGGAAGGATATGGCTTTCAGCGGCGCTCATTTAAGGCCCTCTAGAATTTGGGAAAGGCGGGGTTTTGAGCCGCGCCGCTTGCAAGGTCAAGGACTGGGGATACATCACTTTCGCATGAGACGAGATCACTCTATTCCGCGCGGCGAACTGCATCGCCTGGTTCATCAATCCGTCGTGCTGCGGGGCAATCCGCTGGGCGATCCAACCGAGCGGGAAGTCTATGTCTGGACGCCGCCGGGCTGGAGCGCGGGCGAGCGCTTGCCGCTGCTGGTGGATTTGAAGGGCTACACCTCCTCGGCGCTCGCGCACGCGAACTGGATGCCGTTCTCGGAGAATTTGCCCGAGCGGCTGGATCGGCTGGTGCACGCGGGAATGCCGCGCGTGGTGGTGGCGATGCCGGATTGCTTCACCAAGCTCTTCGGCAATCAGTATCTGAACAGCGCCGGCACTGGGAGGTATGCCGATTATCTCTGCGATGAGATCGTGCCTTTCATGGAGGGCCGCTTTGGTTGCGGCGGCAAGGGCAAGCGCGGCGTGTTCGGCAAATCGTCGGGCGGCTATGGCGCCGCGTATCACGGGCTGACGCGCAGCGACTTTTGGGACGCGATCTCAATTCAGAGCGGCGATATGGGGTTCGACGCGCTCTACATTCCGGCCTTCTTCGAAGACCTCAATGTGCTGCGCAAGTACGACAACTCGATCGAGAAGATGTGGAAGGCGCTCCTTGCGAAGCCGAAGATGAGCTTTGCCGAGCAAGTGGCGCTGATGGATTGCGCGCAGGGCGCGTTTTACGATCCGGATACGACGCAATTCATGAACATGCGCCTGCCGTTCGATCCCTATACGGGCGAATGGATTGCGGAACGCTGGAACAATTGGATGGCGCACGATCCGGTTGTGATGTTCGATACGTTGGGCGAAAACCTGCGCAAGCTGAAGCTCGTCTACATGGATTGCGGCGACCACGACAATTTCCGCATCCATTTCGGCATGCGCCGCTTCGCGAAGAAGCTAAAGGCCGCCGGCATTCCGCACGAATACGACGAGTTCGACGATGACCACATGGATGTGGATTATCGGATGGATGTGTTTCTGCCGAAATTAGCGCGCGCGTTGAGTTGATTGCTACGTCCGTCGGACGCGCGCGCCCATCACCGTCAACCACAGTGCGCCGCCGATTTCTCCGAGCGCGCTCGGAATTCCAGAGAACTGGCCGACCGCGGAGTCGAAATAGCCTTGCCAAAAGAGCGGCGCGATCACGCCAGCCAGATAGCTGCAGCATCCTAGAATAAGCGCCACGCCAAAAAACCACGGTATCGCGCGCGATTTCAGCACGAGAAGCCCGTAAGGCAGCAGCCACAATCCCCAAAACACTTCAGCCAGCGTTCTGAGGGCGGCGTATCGGCTCAGATGGGTCTCAACGGCCGCAGCTTGGCCGGCGCCAGTATCGAGAAGCTCCAGAAGCGCAAGCTTCTCGCCGACGGCAATGAAACCGATGGGCACGCTGACGAGTACGAACCCGAGCATCAACAGCGCCAACGTTTGCGACCAATCGTGGAAGACCTTGTACAAGAGCACGGCCAACAACACGAAGCTCGCGTAGCAAGCCAATTCAGCGACGATCGCGCTCTTGAACAACAGTAGATTGTTCGAGAGCCTCACGAGTGTGGCGGCGGCGTCGCCATGGACGGCGTATTGTCCCGGAGCATAGGCGAGACTGAATATGCCCATGGCGATCAGGAAGAGATAGGTGATCCCAGCCCATCGCGCCGAGGTCATTGTGTTGCCTCAGCGTCAGCGGTCTTTGGCCAAGTCAGCGCCGATACGACGATGAAGATGCTGAGCGCGGTCTCAATGCTGACGATGAATTGGTAGAAGGGCGGGGAACCGAAGAATGTGGCGACGTTCACGCAGGTATAGGCCGCGCCAAAGCCGACATTGAGCCACTTGCTCAATCCAGCTGGCAGGCCCGCCGACAAGAAGACCATGAGCGCTGGGATCGTCATCAGAACGGCGACGCCGAGCAATACGCCATCGGTCGCTTCGCCCAATGGCCCCATGCGCCCCTCGCGCATCATCTCGATGGTGTCGGGCGCATACATGCTGATGTAGTCGTTGTAGACGTAGAGAAACATCATCGACGTCCACAGCAGCGACAACCTGAGCGGTCGCGGTAGCTGAAGCGCTTGTAGGGGTCGCTTGCTTTTCAGGATGCACCTTTATCGATAATCAATAGTTATTTATCGATGGGCGATTAATATGTCAACGGCTCAAGGGGCCGGTCGGCCGACCGGGCGGGAACTATCGAATGGACGTGCTTCTGCCGAGGCTGGCAAACGCACTGAGTGCTTGACGCCCTATTTATTGTATATACATTAAATGCCGAACCCGCCGCCAGGATTCGAATGGGACGAGGCCAAAGCGCAATGGAATTTGCGCGTTCACGGCGTCTCGTTTGCGGACGCGGCGCGCTTTGACAGATCGACCGCGATCGAACTCGAAGGTCACAATGATGAAATCAACGAAGCGCGCGTCACAGCGCTCGGCAAAATCGGAAGGACGCTCCACGTCATCGTCTATGCGCGGCGTGCGGGAAACATCAGAGTCATCAGCCTTCGAAGGGCCACCGCGAAAGAAAAGCGGCTCTACATCGAAACAAAGAATTATTGACGCCGACAATCCGCCGCTCACAGACGAACAACTAAAGCGGTTGCGACCGATGAGCGAGGAGAACAAGGCTGCATGGCGGCGCGCCGTCTCCAAGACTCGCGCTTATCTCAATGACGATGAGTGGCGTCCGTCTATGGCGGATGGCGCACCGCCATTGACTGCGGAAGAGAGCAAGCGCCTCAGTCAAAAACTGCGTGGCCGCCCCTTGTCTGAAAACCCCAAGCAAGCGGTAAGCCTGCGTCTCGATCAAGACGTGATTGAACACTTCAAAAAAAGCGGCCCAGGCTGGCAGAGCCGCATGAATGAAGCTCTGCGGAAGCAGGCGAAACTTAAGAACTGACGCTGCAGCACCTTTGGGTTTGAAGCTATCCAGCTCACCCGTTCGCCACCGCTAGGGGCACGATTGGATCAGCGCGCAGGAAAATACGAAGCCTGTGAGCGGCAATGTCACCACGAATACCAGCGTAGCATAGCCTGAGAACATCATCGCGTTTTCGGGTTTGCGTAGGAATAGGAAGCCGCTCGATCCGACGAAGAGTGCGATCAAGCCAATTGCGCCCGTGAGCGCCAACTCGCGTTGGTCAAGGCTGGCATCGAATTGCGATGTCAGATATGCCCCCATCACCGCAAGCGCTAACGCCAAGAGTGGCGCCACTTGTCGTCTTATGTGTTTCGCCGCGAACCAAGCGACGCCTAAGCCGAGCGCGGCAGCGCCGAACGAAGTTGCGAAGATCACGATCAAGAGCGCAACCGATACCCGCTCTTGATCATCGCCCAGCTTGCGTAGCTCAGTGCGAGCGCGAGTGCGCCCGTGGTTGCCGCGCCAAGCAGAAGCGGCGCGTCGTGGTGGCCGATGAAGCCGTAGCGGAAGCCGTCGATAAGCGAGAAGACGGGGTTGTAGTGCGAGATGGTGCGCACGGGTTCGGGCAGGATCGAGGTTGAGTAGAAGGTGCCGGAGAGGAACGTCAGCGGCACGATGATGAAGTTCGTCACCGCTGCGAGGTGATCGAATTTGTCGGCCCAGATGCCGCCGAGCAAACCGATGGCGCCGAAGATCACCGACGCAACGACGGCGTAGTAGAGCGCAACGAGCGGATGAACCGGCATGATGTTGGCCAGCCAGGCGACGGCGACGAGTGATGCAAATCCAACCAGAAGCCCGCGCGCCGCGGCGCCGACGATGAAGGCGATGGTCAGCTCAAGCGCTGACAACGGTGGCATCAGGAAGTCGACGGCGTTGCCTTGCACCTTCGCAATGACGAGCGACGACGACGAATTTTGAAACGCGTTCGAAAGGATCGACATCATCACGAGGCCAGCCGCGAGGCCGTCGGCGTAGGCGCGAGGATGGCCGGTCTCAGCAGTGCCCGGCCAATCGCCGCCACGCACCAGGCTGAAGACCAGCATGAAAAGCAGCGTCTGGATCAGCGGCGCAAACACCGTCTGCGCGCCGACCTTCAGGAAGCGGCGGATCTCGCGCCAGACCAAAGTCTGCAGACCCATCCAATTGACCGCCCCGTAATGCCTGGAGGCGAGGGCGGGAGGGGTCGTTCGAACGGCGGTGTCCATACCGGGAACAGTTCTTTCATAAAATCTTAACGAGTCTGAGCGCTCGTTAACCATGTTGCGGGCCTAAGTCCCGGTCTCTGCAGAATTAATGCGCCGAGTCCGTGCCGAAAGCCCGTTAGTAAGAAGTGAGTAACCCACCATATGTCATGGGATAACTACTGTATCTTGGGTATCCACATGACAAAACCACAACCCATTGACTTCTTCGCCCAGAAAGGGAGTGTGTCGCATTCCCGTCAGAAATGGGCGGGGCCATGGGCCAAGGGGGCTTGAACACATGGGCTGGTCAGAAGAGCGCGTTGCGCTGCTGCGTAAGCTGTGGGCCGAAGGGCTTTCAGCGAGCCAAATTGCGAAACAATTGGGCGGGGTCACCCGCAATGCCGTGATCGGCAAGGTCCACCGCCTTGGTTTGGCGGGCCGGGCCACCCCGTCGCGGCCGGCCAAACGGCCGGTCCGGACGGCGCGTCCGCGGGTGATGAGCCCGTCGGCCCCGCGCCTGCGGATCCCGTCAGCCGAGCCGCGCGTGGTCATCCCCGACCTCGAGCCGGTGAAGCTGGAGGACGGCAAGGCCGCCACTGTTCTCACGCTCAATGAGAGCATGTGCAAATACCCGATCGGCGACCCGACGGACGCGGACTTCGCGTTCTGCGGCCGCGGCTCCTTCGGCAATCATCCGTATTGCCAGGACCACGCCCGTCTCGCTTATCAACCGAGCCAAGCGCGTAAGCGCCGCACGTCCGGCGAGCCGGATGAGCTTCGCCGCATGATGCGCCT
>JADLHI010000132.1 GCA_020848895.1 Hyphomonadaceae bacterium | reverse complement strand
ACGATGGCGCGCCGGCGGTGACGCCGAACCATCTCGACATGCGCTTCACGCCGGTCGCGGAAAACGATGTCGTCCTGATCGCCGGCAATCCAGGCCGCACCTCGCGTCTGAGAACGACAGCCGAGCTTGCGTTCGAGCGCGATGTGAATCTCCCCTGGCAGATTGCATCGCTGTCTGAATTGCGCGGGCGCCTCATTGCGTACTCCACGCAAGGCCCCGATCAATCGCGCATTGCGTCGAGTACGCTGCAGTCGGTCGAAAATTCGTTCAAAGGCCTCTCTGGTCGTCGCCAAGCGCTTGCTGACCCTGCCGGTTTCGCCCACGTCGCCGAACGCCAAGCCGATCTGCAGCAGCGCGTCCACCGCAACCGCGCCGCACAACGCGAAGTTGGCGATGCATGGGGCGAAGTCGAGCGTGCGCAAGCCGCCTATCGCGGCATGTTCTACCGCTACCAATATCTCGAACAGCGGGCGGGCGAGCGTTCGTTTCTGTTTGGCTGGGCGCGCGATCTGGTGCGCGGCGCCGCTGAACGCGACAAGCCCGACGCTCAGCGCCTTGCGCGTTACACCGATGCGCGCGTGCCCTCGGTGACGCAGAGCTTGCGCGCCAATCGCACCATCACGCCGGAGTTCGAGGAAATTCATCTCGCATTCTGGCTCTCGAAGCTGCGCGAATATCTGACCGTTGACGATCCGGTGGCGCGCCGCATCCTTGGCAACGAGAGTCCGGAAGCGCTCGCGGCGCGTCTATCGCAATCGCAGCTCGCCGATCCGAACTACCGCATGCAATTGTGGGAAGGCGGCGCCGACGCCATCGCGCGATCGGACGATCCGATGATTGTCTTCGTGCGCAACTGGGACGCCGACGCCCGCGCCGTGCGCGAACAATACATCACCCAAGTCGAAGGCCCAGTGGCGCGCGCCCAAGAGCGCATCGCCCGCGCCCGCTTCCGCGCCTTCGGCGAAGAACACTATCCGGATGCAACCTTCAGTCCGCGGATTTCCTACGGCCGCGTCGTCGGTTGGTCCGAGCCGAGCGGCCGCACTGTCGGCGCGTTCACGTACACTGACGGCCTCTACGACCGCGCCACCGGCAATCGCCCATTTGTGCTAAGCCAGCGCTGGGCCGATGCGCGCGGCCGCCTCGATCCGCACGGCATCTTCAATTTTTCGACGTCGACAGATGTGATCGGCGGCAATTCCGGCAGTCCGCTGCTCGATCGCAACGGCGACGTCGTCGGGGCCGTGTTCGACGGCAACATCCATTCACTGGGCGGCGAATATTTCTACGATGGCGCGCTCAACCGCTCGGTCACCGTGTCATCGACGATCATTCGCGCCGCGCTCTCGGATGTATATGGCATGAGCAATTTGGTGGCCGAACTCGAAGGCCACTAAGACGCGCGCTTCGGTTTGCGGAGCGCGCCTAAAAGTATGGGACGCCAGCTAACCGACACTCGGAATCGGCGCCAGCGTCCCAACCTCCTTGCTCATGAGGGCGAGGTCGGAGGCTTTGCGACTGGCGACAAACGGGGGTTCGCGGCCGCCAGAACCAACACACGCGGCGTGCGTTGAACTGTCGAGAACCATCAACGCGCGTTGCGGCGCGTTGAGCAATTCCAGAGAGACGAGCCGACGCGCGCGTGCGGCGAATGTCAGCCGAGCGCTTCGTTGAGAAACGCGACCTGCGCTTTGATCGACCGGGTGGTCTGCTCGCACGGAAATGCGATGAAGCCGTGGCAAGCGCCCGGATAGATATCCAGGGCGCCCTTGTTGCCGGCGGCGATCCAGCGCGCATGCATGAACAAGCTGTCGTCCAACAAGGCGTCCTTGGTGCCGATCGTGAAAAAGCCGGGGCAGAGTCCGCGCAGATTCGCGAACAGCGGCGATAATTCGGGCGAGCGCTTCTGGTGCTCGTCGAGGCCTGGCAAGAACGCGTCGCCAAACTTCTGAATGTCGAGTGTGCGCAACACGAGCCGGTCCGCGTCGCCAAACGCACGCGCACTCGGAGACATGCCCAGATCAAAAACGCCAAACACCAGATTGGCGGCATTGAATGGCGTCCGCCCATGCTTGTCGCGCAGCCGCAGGATCGTCAGGGCAGAGAGATGCGCGCCAGCGCTTTCGCCGCCGATGGCAAGCTTGTCGCCGCCGAAGTCGCGCAGATTGTTCGCAACCCAAAGCGCGGCGGTTTCGCAATCGTCCGGACCGGCCGGGTAGGGATGCTCCGGCGCCAATCGATACTCGACGCTGATCGCCGTCAGGTTTGCGCCATCCGCGATCCGTTCCAGCAGCCGGTCCTGTTGATCAGCGGCGCCCAGCACGTGACCGCCGCCGTGAATGTGCAGATAAGCCCCGCGCGACTTTTCCGGCGCAATGACCCTGAGTTTCAACTTGCCCGCCGGCCCGTCGATCTCGATCCACTTCGCGCGCTCGGACTTTACCGGCGCCGGAAACACGCCCGTTCCAGCCGCCCGCGCATCGCGCACCTTCTGCGCCCCAACCTCCCACCAATTCGCCATGTCCTTGATGAGCGCAATGATGCCAGCATTGAGCTGCTTGGTTTCTTCCGGAATGGCGGCGTCGGTGAAAACGTCCGGATTGAGATATTGCGTCACTTCAAACCACCCATCTTCCTGATTGCCTTCCACTCATCCGCCGTCACCGGCTGCACCGAGAGGCGCGAGTTCTTCACCAGCACCATATCCGCGAACGCCTTGTCGGCCTTCAGCGTCGCCAGCTTCACCGGCGTCTTTAGCGGCTCCACCGCTTTGAAGTCGACGGCATAGAACGCGTTTGTCTTGTCCGTCGGATCGACATACGCTTCCTTCGCCACCTCGCTGACGCCGACAATCTCCTTGCCTTCGTTAGAATGATAGAAGAACGCCTTATCGCCTTTCTTCATGTTCTGCAGATGCACCTTGGCTTGGTGGTTGCGCACGCCCGTCCACGAGTCCGCGCCCTTCTTGACGTGCTGATCCCAGGACCAAGTGTCGGGTTCGCTTTTGATCAGCCAGTACGCCATTCAGTCCTTCCAGTGCTCAGGCGCGCGCCTCGAACACCAGATTGAACGGCGTCTCGGCGGCTCTGCGGAACTTACCGAAGCCAGCGTCCTTGACCACCTTTTTAAGGCGCGCTTCGCCGGCTTGCGCGCCTAACCCAAGGCCAACCTCCTGGCTGAGCGACGCCGGCGTGCAGATCATCGTCGAAGCCGAATAGAACACGCGCCCCACTGGGTTCAGATTGTCCTGCAGATCGTCGTGCGCGAACGGTTCCACGATCATCCAGACGCCATCCTCCGCCAGCGCTTTCTTCACGTGCTTTCCCGCCCCCACCGGATCGCCCATGTCGTGCAGGCAATCGAAGAACGCGATCATATCATAACCTAGCGCTGGGTAATCCTTGGCGCTCGCTTGCTCGAACGTCACGCGTTTGGCGACGCCAGCTTCCTTCGCCAGCTTCTGTGCGCGTTCGATCGAGGGCCCATGATAGTCGAAGCCGTAGAATTTCGACTTTGGATAGGCGAGGGCCATCAGGATGGTCGAAGCGCCATGTCCGCACCCGACATCGGCGACGCTCGCGCCTTGTTCCAGCTTCTCTTTCACGCCGCGCAGCGACGGGATCCACTCGGAAACCAGGTGGCGATTGTAGCCGGGGCGGAAGAAGCGCTCTGTCCCGCGGAAGAGGCAGGTTGAATGCTCATGCCAGCCAACGCCTTTGCCGCTCTTGAACGCAGCCGCGACCTTCGGCTCATCGAGCCACATCGCTTGCGCCAATTCGAACGCCCCCGCAAAGAACGCCGGCCCGCCTTCATCCGCGAACGCGCATGCCTGTTCCGGGTTGAGTTTGAATTTCTTGCTCTTTGCGTTGTAGTCGATGTAGCCCGCCGCCGCTTGCGCCGAGAGCCATTCGCGCACATAGCGCGCATTCAGCTTTGTCTTTTCCGCGAGTTCGTCTGGCGTGACGGCTTTGCCGTCCGCCATTGCCTTGTAGATGCCGAGGCGGTCCCCCAGCAGCACGAGTACAGCGCCCGTCGTCGCGCCGAGGTCTCCCACCAGTTTTCCAAGAAATGCGTTCAGCTTGTCAGGGTCGGGCGATTTCATGCGCAGCCTCCCTCATCGGAAGCGGCGACCTAACGCCTCCATTTTTGCGACTTCAAGCTCTGCTTGGGTGAATGTCACAAACTTCACCCCCGCGGCCGCGCCGGCGCAATCGAAGGTTAGGCGGGCGCCGGTTTGTCGCGTCTCAGGCGATGCGTCAACGCATGCTGGGGCGTGCGCTTGATCTCGGGTCGCCGCCCGTTAAAGCTCACGGCGCATGGTGGACGCAGCGCTTGAGGCGGAGGGGTTGGTCAAGCGCTACGGGTCTCGTACCGCGGTGCAAGACCTCAGTTTCCGTGTGCCGGCAGGTTCGATCTACGGCGTGCTTGGGCCGAACGGCGCCGGCAAGTCATCGACCCTGCGCATGCTTGTCGGCATTTTGCGTCCGACAGCGGGGCGTGTTTCCATCCTCGGCGGCTCGCCCGACCGCGCCACCCTGCAGCGTGTCGGCTATCTCCCGGAAGAGCGCGGCCTCTATCGCGGCATGAGCGCACGCTCAGCCATTGCGTACCTGGCGCGCCTCAAAGGCACGCCGGCAGGGAAGGCGTTCAAAGCTGCCGATCGGCTGTTGACCGATCACGGCCTCGGCAAAGTCAAACGCAAAAAGATCAAGACGCTCTCCAAGGGCATGGCGCAGAAAGTCCAAGTCCTCGGCGCCATCGCGCACGAACCCGATCTCATCATTTTCGACGAGCCGTTCTCCGGCCTCGACCCTGTCAACCAGCGTGGCCTCGAAGAAACCATTCGCGCGCAAGCGGCGGCTGGCCGCACCATCCTGTTCTCAACCCACGTGATGGAGCATGCCGAGCGCCTCTGCGACCGCATCCTGCTCATCGCCCAGGGCAAGGCGGCGTTCGAAGGCACGGTGCGCGATGCGCTGGCGCTCGCGCCCAGCCTCGCTGTGCTTGAGACCGACGGCGATTACGACATAAGCCCGGTCCTTGCCCCGCTCGGTTTTCAATGGACCGAAGAACTTGGCGAACATGGCAACCGGCGTTGGCGCGTGCGTCTCGAAAATGGCCACGGCGCGCGCCAATTGCTGCAAGCCTGCGTCGAAGCCGGCGCGCCGCTTTCGCTGTTCGAACCGGCGCGCGCCAGCTTGCACGAAGCCTTCGTGGCGCTCGTCGGCGACAAAGCCGCAATCACGGCAGCGGAGTAGAGCGATGTCGCCTGTTCTCCTCGTCGCCCGCCGCGACTACTTCGCCTATGTCGGCGCCTGGGGCTTTTGGCTTTCGCTGCTGACCGCGCCGCTGATCATCGCAGCGCTGCTGTTCGGCCCGATCCTGCTCGCGCGTGCAGAGCCGCCGCGTGTGCTCACCATTGTCGCCGAACGCGCCACCGACGCCGAAGCCGTGAAGGCCGCGTTCGCCGAACAAGCGCGCCGCGACGCGCGCACCGAAATCAGCGCCTATCTCGGCGCCGCCGCGCCATCCCTCCAGGCGCCCGCGCAAGCGGCCTTCGACGCAGCCCCGGATCGCGCCGCCGGCATCGCCGCCGTCCGCGCACTCGTCGCGCAACGTGCGCCAAACGTGCTCACGGCGTTTCCTTCGCTCTCGCTCCGCTATCAGCTGATCGATCCACCCGCCGCCAGCATGGAAGCGATGCGTCCTTATTTGGACGGCCAGCAGCTTCTCGCCGACGGCAACGCCCTCTACGGCGCGCTCCATATCCGCCGTGACGAGCACGGCGCGCCGGTGATCGAATATTGGAGCACAGCGCTCAGCCATGATGAGCCGACCAATCTCGCCCATCGCGCCCTGCGCCTCGAAATGCAGCGCGAGGCGCTCGCCGCGCAAGGCTTGCCGCCCACGGAGGCCGAGCGCCTGCAAGCTTTCGATCCCCAGATCGTGCAGTTCGATCCGCGCTCCACCACCGGCGCCAGCGTCACCGTCCGCGATCGTGCGCCGTTCTATGCAGCCCTCGCGCTCGCGTTCATCCTGTGGAGCATCGTCTTCTCGGTCGCCAACATGCTGCTCAATGGGGTCATTGAAGAGAAGTCGAACAAGATTCTCGATACGCTGCTCACCAGCGTCAGCCCCTTGCAAATCCTGATCGGCAAGCTGCTCGGCGTCGCCGCCGTCAGCGCCACGCTGTTCCTGT
>JADLHI010000131.1 GCA_020848895.1 Hyphomonadaceae bacterium | reverse complement strand
GCGTCATGGCCTGAGCGACCATCTGCACGCCGAGTGCGCTCATCGTGACGGTGACGCCGGCTGGCGGCTGCGGCGGCGCGACTTGCAGGAGCGAGATGTCGCCTTCAGCCGGAACCAGGGCGCCGAGCGAAGCGACGGACTGCGCCGAACCATCCGCGGCTGCGGCGAAGGGGCTGACATCGGAGACGAAGCGCTTGGCGTCCCTTCCGCCTTCCCCAAATCGAGCGAGGCGCGTGCGCAGAGCGTTCCAGATCGGATTGTCGAGGGGATGTTCGCTCACCCCAGCTTCATATCGCCGGCGGCCGCGGCGAGCAAAGGCCGGACGAGAGACAGGGGGCGGCGACGCTTTTGGCGCCGCCGCGGAGGTGGAGAAGGGTTCGAGGGCTACGGCTGGCCGCGGGGGCAAGATCGACCCCGGCGGTTCGTGCGGCGGTGAGAACTGGGTCGACCACCGCCGCACATGCCCGCAACCCCGGGTTAGCTTGGGACAAATCCAAGACGGGCGTTTCACGCATTTGGGTGAGAACGCGAGGTTAAAGCCGCCAGTCGACGGCGTCCGATGTCGTGGCGCCGGCGCGGCGGCGCAACGCATCGCGCAAGCGCTCCATGTCGAGGATCAGAAGTTCGCGGCGGTGTTGGGCGATGACGCCGGCGCTGGCAAGCGCCCGCAACTCGCGGTTCACGGCTTCGCGCTGCGCGCCAATAGCGGCGGCGATCGCGACGTGCGTGGGCGCGCCGCGGATGAGAACGCCCCGGTCGACCTGTTCGCCCGTCGCCGCCAGCCGCAGCAACTCGGCATAGACGCGAAACCGGGTTTCGAGCGCGGCCAACTCGAACACACGGTCAGTCAGGCGGACAACGTCACGTGCAAGATGTGCGGCCACGGCGGTGGCGAAGGCGCCGTCGCGCGCCATAAGGGCCAGGAAGGCATCGGCCGGACATTCGGCGAGTAAGCCATCCGTCTCGGCCACAATGGCCAGTGAGCGCGGCGTATCCGTGATGGCGGCGATTTCTCCGAAATGGCTGCCCGCCGGCAGCTGGCGGATCGCCACTTGGCGGCCGAAGGCGGTTTGCAGCTTGGCTTTGAACGCGCCTTCGATCGCAAAGAACACCTGTGTGCCGCGATCGAGGTGCGACACCACCTCTTCGTCAGCGCCAACCCGCCGCCAGATCAGCGTCTGGGCAAGCAAATCGAGGTCAGCAGCCTTTACGGCGGACAATATCCGTACGCTGCGCAGGCGGTCGCGGCGTTGCTTGGGTGTCAGTGCCTCGTCCATGCGGCGCCTTTTCGCGCACTTTCCAATGCCGCGCCACACGGGGCTCGCAGTGTGCGAAATTTCACATGGCGGGGTCCGACTGCCTTGGCCGACAACAGGTGTTGGAGGCCACATGCGCGGTATGAGTGGGGGCAAGCTCGCCTTGGGCGGGTGGATGCAGGCGGTCCAGGATGGCAATTGGATACAGCCGCTGGGCGACAGTGTTCGCGCGCTGAACGCGGGTTCGGGCTTGGTGAGTTGGACGGGAGATGGCGCAACCGCGCCGACGCGTCTGGCCTTGCGCGGAACCGCGGAGTTCGCGCGGTTCTGTGACGAGGTCTTATCGCAGGCCTGCACCGAGGTGTTCTCGCATTCAAAGGCAAACCAGGGCCAGCTGACTTGGACGCATGTCAGGCTGGACGGCGAGGCATCCGGAGAGCTTGGCTTCTTTGTGCTTTCCGAGGCGCCGATTGATTCTGCTCATCTGCGGGAAATCGCGCTCGTCGCCGCAATGGCCGTGGCGACAAGGGCGCGGGTGCGCCAGATGCATGCGACATCGGAATTGAAGACGGCGGCGTTCGATCAATTGCCGTTCGGCACCGTCATTGTCGATCGCCAGATTCGCATTGCCGAACGCAACGAGGCGTTCGGGGCGCTGGTTGCGCGGGGCGACGGGTTCAGCGTCTGTCAGGGAAGGCTTGTCTGCCGCGATCCCACTGACCAGGCGGCGCTGGCGACAGCTGTTTCGCGCGCCCTCGATGGGGAACTCAACGCCGCGCTGTTGAAGGTGCAACGGACGATGGGCGCGCAGCCCTACGTGATGCGGCTCGTCGCGTCTCGCCGCGAGGCGCGCGCTTTGGAGCATTGTTTGCTGATGATTGCAGATCCCGATGAAGCTCCCTCGCCAGGCGCCGACATCTGGCGCGCCATGTTCGATCTCACCGAGTGTGAACTCATCATCGCCGAAGGATTGGTCTCCGGCAGGCGCATCAACGACATCGCGACCGAGCGCGGCGTCTCGATCGAGACGGTGAGGTCGCAAACAAAGCGGATGTTCGAGCGCCTCAACGTGTCGAGTCAGGCGGAAGCCGCCGCCCGCCTCAGCCGGACCGCGCCCTTCCGGCGACCCACGCGACCCGCATCTTAAAGTTGTAAATAGATATGGAACACGCAGAGGTTTAGTGCTACGGAAGCTCGCGGTCTGCGGGAGCGAGCGTTGTGCTGGACGTTGCGGTCATCGGCGGGGGTGTAGCGGGGTGCTATTGCGCCTACCGGCTGGCCGCGCCCGGAGGCCCCAGTGTGGCGCTGTTCGAGGCAAGCGGACGCATTGGCGGCCGGCTTTGGTCGGCGCCACTGCGCGGCGGCGGGTTCGCCGAAATTGGCGGCATGTTCTTTCGCGAGAACCAGCGCAATGTGTGCGCGCTCATCGGACAGCTTGGACTTGCGACGGCGCCCGTCGAGTTTGCGCGCCTGGGCCAGTTCGCACGCGGCCGGCGCTTTCTGGATGCGGATTTCAGATCCGAGATTTTGCCGTTCGTGCTGGCCGACGAGGAGCGTCAAAGCGGGCCGGCGGCGCTGCTTGCGCACGCGCTAGAGCAATTGGCGCCGGGATCAACGGATCAGTGGCCGATCAACCGCGCGCCGCCGCGCTCGGCGCAACAGACTTTTGCGTTCCTGCGCAGCGTTCGTCATCAGGGCCGGCCGCTCAACGATTACAGCCTCTGGAACGTGCTGAACAACGTCATCAGCAACGAGGCCTACGCACTGCTTGCCGCGACACTGGGTTCCGCATCGCTGCTTCGCACGGTGAACGCCTTCGATGGAATCTGGAACCTTCTGCATGAACTTGGCGACGGTCAGGCCTTTGGCCTCGTCGAAGGCTACCAACAGCTGCCGTTGGAGCTTGGGCAGCAGGCGCAAGCTCGCGGCGCTGCGATCCATCTGCATCAACGTTTGAGCGCGATCTCGCATCGCGGCGATGGATTTTTGCTGAAGTTCGTTGGGTCCGGCGGCGCTAAAATCGAGAGGCGCGCGAAGCAAGTCATTCTGGCGCTTCCGCAGCGGGCGCTGCAGCTGGTGGGGTTCGATCAAGGCATTTTCGGAGGGATTGGTTCGACTTTCGAGCAGGTGCGCGACGGCGCTGTGCGTGCGATGCGCTCATGCAAAATATTCCTGGCTTACGATCAAGCCTGGTGGAGCGGCGATGCGACGGGGGCGCGCATCGCGGCGCGTTACACCGACATGCCGATGCAGCAATGCTATTACTTTCCGCGCGATGCGTTCGATCGGTCTGCGCTTTTGATGGCCGCGTATGCCGATGATGTTTCAGCCGCGTTCTGGTCATCGCTTGCGGACCACGAAACGCGATATCCCGCCGCCGCGCGAGAGCCAGGCGACGTTGAGGCCCTGGGCGCCTCCGAGGCGCTCGTCGGTTCGCTGCAAGCGCAATTGAGCAAGCTGCATGGTCACGAGATCGCGCAGGTCCCAACCGGTGCGCTCTATTTCGATTGGGGCAACGATCCTTACGGCGGCGCCTGGCACGCTTGGGCGCCGCACTACCGGAGTTGGGAGGTTCGGCCATGGATGCGCCAGCCGAATCCCGGCCTCGACCTCTTTATCTGTGGCGAGGCGTACGCCCAGCGTAACGGCTGGGTCGAAGGCGCAATCAACTCGGCAGAGCGAACGCTCGAACGGCTTGGCCTCTCGCGGCCCGGCTGGATCTCCGATCCTGATTTTCAGTTCGAGGTCGACGACAGAGGAGTAGTGGAAAATGACGACGGCAACGATCGAGATGTTCAACGCCTTGTCACAGGACATGGCGCTGCAGCGTAGCTACGCGAAGGACAAGATGAGCGTCATGCGGGCGTTCGGCTTGAGCGCGGCGGAAGCGGCCGCTGTGGCGTCCGCCAGCGCATCGGAAATCAAAAAATTGCTGACCGGCGAACAGCCGCTATGCTTCATGCTTGGACTGACCAGAAGTTCCAAGAGCGAGTAGGCGACTGACCCTCCGGCGGCTCCCTCTCGTGGGAGATCGCGATGGGACCTTCAGGGCCGCCGGTTGGGTATCTCTTCGCCGATATCGAAGGCAGCACCGAGCGTTGGGAAAAGGCGCCCGGGCAAATGCAGATCGCTGTCGCGCGCCTGGATGTTCTGATTGACGAACTGATCGTGCGCCACGGCGGCGTCATCCAGGATCGCTCCGGCGATGGCGTGTTCGCAACCTTTAGGTCAGGCAATCCTTTGCAGTGCGCACTTGAGATGCAGCTGACAATGCAACGCCAAGATTGGAGCACGGTCGGCGGGCTCGATCTGCGTATCGGCGTGCACGCGTGCGAAGATGACGGCGCGGGGCAGGTCGACCGCGCGGTGGCGAACCGTGGCGGACGCATCATGTCGAGTGGCTGGGGCGGGCAGATCGTCGTCAGCGACGATGCTGCCGCTGGTTTTCCCGCGCCACCCGATGCGGAATTGCTGGATTTGGGCCTTAGTCGATTCAAGGGGGTGAGGGAGCCGCTGCGGCTTTTCTCCTTGGTCCATCCGGAACTGAGGCGGACTGAGTTTCCGCCGTTGCGCTCATTGTTGTTTGAGGGCGGCGACCCTGAAGCGCTCGCGGGGCCGATCTTCGGACGTACGCGCGAACTCGGCGAGCTTTTGTCCAAGCTTTCTCAGACGCGATCGCTCACGCTCGTCGGCCCCGGTGGAAACGGCAAGACCCGGCTTGCGCTGCGCGCCGGCGCGGAGGTCGCTTCGAGCCAACCGGTGTGCTTTGCGTCTCTGGAAACGGCTGCGACCGCGGCGGAAGCGGCGGCGCTGGTTGCGTCCGCTCTCGGCTTGCGGCTCAACGCGGGCCGTCGCGCGGACGAGCAAATCCTGGATTATTTGCGCGACAAGCAGATGTTGCTCGTGCTCGACAACGCCGAGGCGATCGCGGGCCAAGCGCACTTCATCGGTGCATGGGTTTCGCATTGCGCCACGCTGTCGGTGCTGGTGACGAGTCGCGAACCGCTGGATTTTTCCGGCGAGACGTTCTTGCGCGTTGAAGGCCTTGGGTCCGCCGGCGGCGCCGACTCGCCGGCGTTTGAACTGTTTGTGCATGAGGCGCGCCAGAAGGCTCCGGATTTTGCCGTGACGAAGGCGCAGCTTCCAGTGTTTCAAGCGATCAGCGCGCTGGTGGAGGGATCTCCGCTCGCGCTGCGGCTGACGGCGCAGTGGACGCCTGTTCTCTCGCTTGAGGAAATCCTGGAGCGGCTGCAGCACAGCATCACGTTCCTGGCGCCGGTCAGCGCCGGTGCTCAGCGCCAGTCGCTACGCGGCGTGTTCGAAGGCGTCTGGCGCTTGATGACTCCGGCGCAGCAGCGCGCGCTCGGCCGTCTTTCTGTGTTTGCCAAAGCCTTCGATCTGGCGGCGGCCGCAAGCATCGCCGAGGTGGATTTGGACACCTTCTTGGCGCTTGAGCGCAAGGGCCTTTTGGTGCGCGCCTCGCATGGCCGCTTTGCCATGCACGTGATGGTCCGCGAATTCGCGCGCGAGCGCATTGCCGACGATGAGGCCGAAGAGGCGGCGACGCGCGCGCGGCATGCCACGTATTACTTGGAAGCGGTGCGCGAATGCATGCAGAGCGCGGCTGTTCCGGCGCGCGGCGCGGCGCTTGAGCAGTTGCGGCTGGCGTTTTCCGAAATTCGCGCCGCATGGCTGCATGCAGTGGCGATAAAGGCGGATGCGCTCTTGGAAGCCGCCGTCGAGCCCATGTGCTATTTTCTCTACACCCGCTCGATGATGCGCGAAGCCGTGGAAGTTTTCAGCGTCGAGGTCTCAAAGCCATCGCTGAAGCGTCATTTGGCTGGCATTCGGGCGAACTTTCTTGTGCATCAAGGCGACGCGGAGGGCGCGAGCGTCGCCGCCGCGAGTGTGTTGATGGCGCCTGAGGAGGGCGCGTTAGCGCGCGCCCACGCCAATCACGCGCTGGCGAACCTTGCCCACATGCGTGGCGATTTCGAAACCGGCGACCTCCACTACCAAGCCGCATTCGACTTGCGAG
>JADLHI010000130.1 GCA_020848895.1 Hyphomonadaceae bacterium | reverse complement strand
GAAGCTGGAGTTCGTCGAGATAGTGGCCGGCGACGACGATGATCGTCTGGTGGATCAGATAGAACGGAAAGATCGCCTGCGTGAGCATCTGCCGGATCGGGCCGTCAGCAGTCTTCAGATGGCGGTGCGCGAAGCCAAGCGCGGTGACGATCGCGCACCATGCATCAAGTTCGTGCACGCAACGCATGATGAAGCGCAACCAATCCGGCGGCGTCACGCCATCCGGATACGAGCCGTAGTAGATAACAATCGCGACCCACGAACTGAGCGCAAGAACGAGCGCGGCCCAACGCAGCTTCACACACCGATCGAAGAACATCTGGTGCTTGGCGATCGCGAAGCCGAAGAGAAACACAGCGAAATAGAGCGGGTGCAAATACCAATCTTCACGGAAGTCATGGCTTTCGCCGAAGATCGGAAACAGCGTCACGCGCAGCGCCGCCATGATCAGCCAGGGCGTGATGATGAGGAATGGGCCGGAGATCAGCGCGGCCACGGCCTTGGGTATGCGGCGCAACAGCGGCAGCAACGGAATGAGCGCCAGCGTGTAAAGGATGAGGTACGCGACGAACCACATATGGTTGTAGGTCGGCGTCGTCAGGCAGCCGTCCGCGTCGCACCAATTGCCCGAACCGGTGACATACTTGACGTAGAAATTGTCGAGCGCGAGCGGGGCCGCGACATGCGCCGGCAGCGCCTGGATGGCCTCGACAATCTCGAAATAGCTCTGGGGCGGAACGATCACGAATACCGCCAGCAGCAGCGGCGGCCAGAGCCGGCCCATGCGCGAAGCGGTGAGCTTCCAGGCGCTCATCTTATCGGCCATGAACCGGGTTGCCGCGCCTGAGATCAGGAACAGCAGCGTCAGCCGCCAGGGGTTGGTCAGCACCATCAGCGGCTCGATGGCGTCGCTGGCCGCGCGCGATTTCACGTGCCAGTCCCAGGTCACGTAAAACATGCCGCAATGGTAGAGAATGAGCAGGCCGAACGCGATGATGCGGAGCCAGTCCAGGTCATAGCGGCGGTCGGTCATTGCGGATCGGGTCTCCTTCGAGCGCCCCCGCTTCTTTCCCGCTTCTCCCCGCCCCGCTACGTTGGCGCCACGCCCGGCGGCCCGCTGGGACGAACGGGGAGCTTCCGGTGACCACCGGCGACGAAAAAGGGACGAGCGGATGGACCCGGGCCGAATGGCGGCCATGGGTTTTCGTCGCCCTGGTCGCGCTGGTGATCGTCGCCGTGAACGCCTCCTCCGATTATCTGGAGATGAGCCGCTCCGGCTTGGATTTCCAATGGTGGGAGCCGTGGCTCTGGGAAGTCACCAGCGCCATCGTTATCGTCGCCATGGCGCCGCTGATTGGCATGGCGGTGCGCCGCTGGACGCCGACTCGGGACAATCTCATCCGACCCGCTCTCATCCATTTCGCGCTGACCATTCCGTACGCTGCCGCCCACGTCGTCTTCATCTGGCTGATCCGCGAAGGCTTGTATTGGGCCGCGCACAACCATTACGGCTTCTTCGACGACGGCGTGGCGCTGGTCGCGTTCTACGAATGGCGCAAGGACGTCCTGAGCTACGCCGCTATCGGCGCCACCTACTGGATCTTCCAGTACATCGCCGAGCGTAAGGCTGCGGCGGCCCAACCAGCGGCGGACGAGCGCATTGAGGTTCGCGACGGGGGCGCAGCCGTCTTCCTGGCGCCGACTGACATCACCCACGTCGAAGCCGCCGGCAACTACGTCGAATTCCACACCGGCGCCAAAACCCACCTCGTGCGCGGCACGCTGGCCTCGTGGGAAGCGCGCCTCGTGGCGCGCGGCTTCATCCGCGTTCATCGCTCGCGCCTTGTAAACCGCAGCAAGATCACTGCGCTAAGGCCAACACCATCCGGCGACATGGAGATCACGCTCGGCGATGGCCGCACCGTGCTTGGCAGCCGCCGCTATCGGGCGGTGCTCACACCAGCCGCCAGCGCATGACGCGAACGCGCTTATGAACCTTTGCCCGCTGGCCTAGATTGGATCGCATGGCGACGCCCCCCAAACCGGCTGAGAGACCTCGGGCATGGCAGCGCATGCTGTCCGGCCGGCGGCTCGATCTTTTGGATCCCTCGCCGCTCGATATCGAGATCGAAGACATCGCCCATGGCCTGGCGCGCGTGGCGCGATGGAATGGGCAAACCGTCGGCGCGCACGCCTTTTCCGTCGCCCAGCACTCGCTCGTCGTCGAGGAGATTTGCCGCAAGCTGGCGCCTGAGTGGGACAAGAAGCGGCGTCTGATGGCGCTGCTGCACGACGCGCCCGAATATGTGATTGGCGACATGATCTCGCCGTTCAAGGCCGCGCTCGGCGTCGACTACAAAGCTTTCGAAGCAAAGCTCGAAGCGGCGATCCACGTGCGCTTCGGCTTGCCCGCGCATTCGCCGGCGGTGGTGAAAGGCGTTATCAAGCGCGCCGACATCATCTGCGCCTATTTTGAAGCAAAACAGCTCGCTGGCTTCACCGAGGCGGAAGCCAAGCGCTATTTTGGCGCGCCGCCGCGCGGCATGACGCTCAAATTGACGCCAAAACCCACCGGGGAAGTGCAGGAAGCGTTCCTGAAGCGCTTCCGGTCGCTGATCGATCCGGCGTAAACTGGCGGCATATGACAATCATCGTTTGCCCCCTCTCGCGCGCGCCGCACATCGCCCGCGAGCGCCGTCCATCTCGCGCCGTCTCGCTCCTGGATCGCGACACCGCCTTTCCCGCGCTTGGCATGGGCGAGCGCCACTTACAGCTCGATGTGCACGACATCGAAGCCGAGGTCGAAGGTTTGGACGCGTGTTGCGATGCGCGCATGGAGCGCATCATCCAGTTCGTGCGCGGCTGGGACCGCAGCGGACCGATCCTGATCCATTGCTGGGCCGGCATCAGCCGCTCAACCGCAACCGCTTACATCACTGCTTGCCTGCACAATCCGGGCACGGACGAAAGCGCCATCGCCCAAGCGCTACGCGAAGCCTCGCCGACCGCCATGCCCAACCGCCGTTTCGTCGCGCTCGCGGACACCGCGCTTGGCCGCAACGGCCGCATGAGCGCAGCGATCGCGGCGATCGGCGATGGCTTTCCACGTTGGCCGGACATCAAAGAAGCCGAACCGTTCACGCTCCGCTCCCAGTTCGCGGCATGAGCGAAGCGCGCGTTATCATCGGTCTCTCCGCCGTCATCGTCGCGGTGACCGAGGATGCGCCGTACGTGGTGGTGACGCGCGACGGCGCCGACGCTGCGGGCCTGCCGTTCGGTCCATTCGATCCGGCGGGCGATAGAACGCTGGAGCTTTCACTGCGTGGCTGGGTGAAGGAGCAAACCGGCTTCGACATCGGCTACGCCGAGCAGCTCTACACGTTCGGCGATCGTGGGCGCGAAATGCCGATGGCGGCGAGCGCTGGCTCGGATCGCGTGATCTCCATCTCCTATCTGGCGCTAACGCCCTCGCGCGCCGTGCTCGACCGGGCGGCGGCGCATTGGCGAACCTGGTACGACTATTTCCCGTGGGAAGATTGGCGCGACGGCCGCCCGGCTGCGATCGATGAAATCATCGCGCCGCGGCTGCGCGCATGGACACAGAAAGGCCGTGACGCCGATGCCATCGCGCAGCGCCGATCCCGCGTGCGCCTGGCCTTCGCGCTCGATGGCGCCGTGTGGAACGAAGAGCGCGCGCTTGAGCGTTATGAACTGCTCTATGAAGCGGGCCTCGCGGCGGAAGCAGCGCGCGACCGGGCGCGCTTCGATGGCAAACCGCTGCCGCCCATGGAAAGCGCGCCTGGCCTCGGCGAACCGATGGCCTCCGATCACCGCCGCATCCTAGCGACGGCCATCGGCCGGCTGCGCGCCAAGATCAAATACCGCCCTGTCGTCTTCGAACTCGCACCCGAGCACTTCACACTGCTGCATTTGCAGCGCGTCGTCGAAGCCATCGCCGGGCTCGAACTGCACAAGCAGAACTTCCGCCGGCTGCTTGACCGCACCGGCCTCGTCGAAGGCACAGGTCAATTCGACACCAGCGCGGGCGGGCGCCCGGCTGAACTCTTTCGCGCGCGCCTCGAAACGCTCACCGATCGCTCCGTCGGCGGCGTGCACGTGCCGGCGCCGCGCGGCGAGTAATGGTTCGTCCATGAGGAGGTTTCTTTGACAGTGAAGTTCAATACCGCGCTTGTCGCGTCCATGGCGCTCGCGCTGGCCGCCTGCGGCGGCGACCGCGACAGTCAGGTCGGCGAATTCTCGAACGATCTGCTCGGCAACGAGATCATGGTCGAAGCGCTGCCCGATCCTGGCATTCCGGGCGTTGTGTGCCACGTCGCCTATTTCGATCGCTCGATGCTCGACCGCATCCGTCAGGGCAATTGGTTTGAGAACCCTTCAAATTCCGCCGTCTCGTGCCAGCGCATAGGTCCCATCAATCTTGCGGGCATCGAAGCGTCGCGCTCTGGCGAAGAAATCTTCAATCAGCGCACCAGCTTGTTCTTCAAGAACACGGCCATTCGCCGCATCCTCGATCTCCAGAACCACTCGATCCTCTACATTTCGCACTCGCGCGAACTGGTCGAAGGCTCGGCGAAGATGGACATCTCGAGCGTGCCGCTGACCGACGCCGAGATCGCCACGGCGCGCTGATCGCGCCTAGCGATATTAATCGGGGCGCTGTAGGCGCACCGGCTCCGGATAAGTCTGCGACGTTGGCGCCGGCGCCGGCGCCGCCGCGTCCGGCTCAAGCGGCGCGACAGGCAGCGGCTCTTGGTATGTTTGCGTGACAGGCGTTGTCACGTAGGGCCGCGGCGCGCCGTAGTTCAGCGGATCGACGAGCAGGCCATCGACGAGAACCTCATAGTGCAAATGCACGCCGGTGGCGTTGCCGGTCATGCCCATGCGTCCGATCGGCTCGCCGGCGGTTACCCGCACGCCGGAGCGCAAATTGGAATCGAACTCGGCCATGTGGCCGTAACGCGTGCGCACGCCGTTGCCGTGATCAATCTCGATGAAGTTGCCATAGCCGTTGCGATAGTCCGCAACCACGATCCAGCCATCGGCCGCGGCATAGATGAAACCGCCGTCGTGATTGGCGAGATCGACGCCGTTGTGTTGTCGCCCGCCGCCGCTGGCCGTGTCGCGATAGCCAAAGCCCGATGAGAGGCACGCGATCTCAGTCGGGTTGCGCAGCAAGGGGCCTGCCGGCGTATCGATGTAAGGCGTGTAGTTCGTGGCTTCGCCGCGCTGGCCGATGAGGCCAAGATTGGAGCCATAGGCGTTGCACGCAAAAAGTTCACTGTGCAGCGGCGCTCGCGGCGCGCTCGCATAGATGTTCGGCAGGTTCTGAAGCGGCGGCGCGATCGTCGTTGTAATCGGGCGCGGATATGGCGTGTTGGAAACAGCGCACCCGGTAAGCGCACAAGCCGCCGCCAAGCTCAAAGCGATACGTCGCATGGTTCCCGCCCAGTTCGACCCGCCTGCCCGGCGCTACCTTTGCATCGGCGCCTGAATGCTAGCTGAACGAGCATAGGCCAAGAACCGGAGCTAACCTATGCGTTCACGCAGCAGCGCCGTATCGGCGTGCGGGCGGCTCGCAATGCCGAGCGAAGTCGAATGGCCGTAGCACTCGCCATGTATCGTCGCGAACCCGGCCGAGACCAGGCGTCCACGCGGAATGCCTTCATTCTCAACGTATTGCGCGTGAATGATCGCCGGCTCGAAAGTTTCGAGAACTTCATCTCCGTCTTCATCGACGTAGCAAACGTATTTCCAACGCGCGCGCACTTACGAAATTGGCGCGCCACGCGGCGTCAACGTCCACCAGCGCGCGGGTGAGTTCATGCGCTCGGCGGCGCGCCCGGCTTCGGGGCCCGCGCCGAAGAACACATCGCCGCGCTGCGGCCCGCGCCGGATGGCGCCGCCTGTGTCCTGCGCCACGAAGAGATGGCGGAACGGCTGGCCATCGTACTCGGCATCGACGAACACGACCGCGCCGTACGGGTGATACGCCGGATCGACGGCGATCGAACCCATCGGCGTCAGCAGCACGCCCGCCGCACCGCGCGGGCCGGCGCTTAGATCGTCAATCGGCTCTTCCTGGAAGAACACGTACGAAGGATCCGCGTTCAGCGCATCGCGCGTTGCGGCCGCGCCGTTTTGATCGCTCCAGGCGCGGAAATTCTGCCACGTCGCGCCGCCCTGCAGCTGACCTGAATCGCGCAGCGCCCCCAATGCCGAGCGCCAGCGATAGCCATTTTGCGCGGCGAACGCAGCGCGCGATTGGCCGCCATCAGGAAACGCAAGACGGCCAGATCCTTGGATTTGTAGATTGTAAACGTCCACCGGATTTGCCCACGCGAACGCTTGATCCGGCGCTGGATTGAATTCTTCGCGCTTCGGGTACGGGCGCACGTCATTGCCCCGCAATTGTCCGGTCAGCGCCCGCGGGGCGCCGCGCAATGCTTCGTTGTCATAGGCCTCGGCAAACGCCGCGACATCGACCGTCACCATGTCGCCGGGCTTGCGCACGAGTGGGGCTGAATAGGTCGCATCCGGCGAACGCCGCGCCTCGATCACTGGTTCGTAGTAGGCTGTGATGCGCGCTTCGCCGGGGCCGCGCACGAGGTTCGCAACAAAGTTCGCTTCGAAGAATGCGCGTTCGCCGCCAGGGGCGACATCGCGCGCTGCGTTGCACGCCGGTTGCCACTCGGCGACCGTGCCACCGTAACGGCCGCCGCCGGGCAAGCTCGCGGTCGGATCTCGCAGCCGCCGTCCCTCGCACGCGCGCCTGAAGGCGGTGAGCGCCGGCGCAAGATCGACGCGCGTCCAATCGGGGATGTCTTCAAAGCGCGCAGGCTCAAGCGCGAACGCGACGCCAGTCTCAGGGGGCGTTGTCGGCCCGGCGCCGGTGCGCTCGCCGGTGCTTGCACACGCGGACAAGACTGAAGCGGCCGCGATCAACGTCAGCACATGGCGCATGAATCTCTCCGGCAAAGCAGCGCCTGCGTTCTATCGCGCGGGGCGGCGCCTCGCAGCTCGGAACAGCGGTAACGGCCGTCCCGTCGGCTTTTGCTTGCGCGGCGCATTTGTTGGGAGTAGCGTGCGCTTCGCGGTTATGCTCATTTGTAGCATAAGGGTGGGCCGAGGCTCTTCTCGGCCGATTTTCACACCCTATATATGCTCCAATCGAGCATAAGTCGCCCATTCCGGGCGTAGGAGGCCAAACATGGCCCGCATTATCGATCTACCTCTCACCGCCGGTGAAGGCAGCTGCGATCCGCGTGCGGTTCACGGGACCTGGGGCGCGCTCGACGCCGCCCAGCGCCGCGGTTTGGCCTACACGCCGGAAGTCGCCGCCGAAACTGCCCCGCTCTACCAGCGCGTGAAGCACGTCATCCCCGCCGTCGAGTGGCCGGCCTACGCGCCGCTGATCAGCGCCATCAATAAGATGAAGCGCGCCAAGAACGCGGTCATCCTCGCGCACAATTACATGACATCCGAGATTTTCCACTGCGTCGGCGACTTTCGCGGTGACTCGCTCCAACTCGCGCGCGAAGCGGCTGAGACGGACGCGGCGATCATCGTCCAAGCCGGCGTGCACTTCATGGCCGAGACCTCGAAGGTGCTGGCGCCGGAGAAAACGGTGCTGATCCCCGATCTGCGCGCCGGCTGCTCGCTCGCCGCCTCGATCACCGGCGCCGATGTGCGCCTGATCAAGCAACGCTACCCTGGCGTGCCAGTCGTCACCTACGTGAATACGTCGGCCGACGTGAAAGCCGAGAGCGATATTTGCTGCACGTCTTCCAACGCCGCGGCCGTTGTCGAATGGGCGGCGCGCGAATGGAAGACCGATCGCGTCATCCTGTTGCCGGACGAATATCTGGCGAAGAACGTCGCCACGCAGACGGGCATCCACATCATCTCCTGGCACGGCCGCTGCGAAGTGCACGAGCGCTTCACGGCTGAAGACATCGCCGAACTGCGCCAGGCGCATCCTGGCGTCATCGTGCTCGCGCACCCCGAATGCCCGCCGGAGGTGATGGCCGCGGCCGATTTCGCCGGCTCGACGGCGGCGCTGCAGGACTACGTGGTCGAGAAGCAGCCGCGCAAAGTCGTGTTGCTGACCGAGTGCTCAATGAGCGACAACGTCGCGCAATATGCGCCGAACGTCGATTTCGTCCGCCCGTGCAACCTCTGCCCGCACATGAAGCGCATCACGCTGGAAGGCATCTACGATGCGCTGGCCGAGATGAAGCACGAAGTGACAATCCCAGAGGATGTTCAAGTGCGCGCTAAGCTCGCCATCCAGCGCATGCTGGACCTGCCGAAGGAAAAGCCGCGCGCCTTTGCGACAGGCCGCCCGCCTGTTGCGGTAGAACTCGTTTAAGCGCCCCATTGCCGCCCCTTTCGCCGCCCAACACGCTCCGCGAAAGAGAGGCGGACCATGCGTGGATTTTTGATCGCGGCGATAACTTTGGCTGTGGCGCCGGTGGCGCATGCGCAATCGGGCGACGCGTTCGAAGGCACGTGGGCGTTTCAAACGGCGTCCTACGGCAACGAGCAAGTCGGCGGCATTATGAGCGGCGCGGCAACGATCACACGCGAAGCGCCGAACCGCTATGCAGTGCGTTTGATCGCCAACGAGCGCCTGGTGAACCGCGACACTGGCCAAACCGCGTTCCTGACGGCGCGCCAAAACTGCACCGGCGAGAATGCCGACGGCCAATTCACGATCAGTTGCCAAATGGCCGAACCGCTCGATGGCTACGAGCCGGATACATTCGTGCTGCAAGCGGGCGAAGTCGATCAGCTCGTCGGCGTGCAGCAATCGTCAACGTCGCCGCAAGTGACGTTCTCGCGCATGCGTTGATGTCACGCCTCCCCGCCCCCTTGTGGGGCGGGGGCAGGGGGTGGGGGGCGTTCAAACGCGCCTCTGTTCGGAGACACCAGCGCGTCGGCACGCCCCCCCTCCCTAACCCTCCCCCACAAGGGGGGAGGGAATGAAATCCGACTCCATCCTTATCGTAGGCGCCGGCCTCGCCGGCCTCTTCCTCGCGCTGAAGCTGGCGCCGCGGCGCTGCGTTGTGTTGAGCCAAGCACCGCTTGGGCAAGCTTCTTCCTCCGCCTGGGCGCAAGGCGGCCTCGCTGCGGCGCTCGCGCCAGGCGATGATCCCGAACTCCACGCCGCGGACACCGTTGCAGCAGGCGCCGGTTTGGTTGACCCCGCCGTCGCCTCACTCATCGCGCGCGAAGGACCTGACCGCGTGCGCGATCTGATCGCGCTCGGCGTGCCGTTTGACCGCACGCCCGATGGCGCCCTCGCGCAGAGCTTGGAAGCCGCACACTCGCGGCCGCGCGTAGTGCGCGTTTCTGGCGATCTCGCCGGCAAGGCGATCATGGATGCGCTGATCGCGGCTGCGCGCGCTGCGGATCACATCGATGTCGTCGAACGCAAACGCGCCCGCGCCTTGCTGCGCGACGCCAACGGCCGTGTCTGCGGCGTGCTCTGCGATGGCGACGAAACTTTCCTTGGCAGCGAAGTCATCCTCGCAACCGGCGGCGCCGGCGGCCTTTATGCCGTCACGACAAATCCAACAGAAGCACAGGGCCAAGGCTTTGCCATGGCCGCGCGCGTCGGCGCGCTCATCGCTGACCCTGAGTTCGTGCAATTCCATCCAACCGCGATCGATATCGGCCGCGATCCGGCGCCGCTCGCCACCGAAGCGCTGCGCGGCGAAGGCGCTCATGTGATCAACAGCAAAGGCGAAGCGTTCGTTGACGATCTCGCGCCGCGCGATGTCGTCGCGCGCGCTATTCACTTGGAACGCAAGGCGGGACGCGGCGCGTTCCTCGATGCGCGCGAAGCGGTCGGCTCAAAGTTCCCTGCGCACTTCCCCACAGTTTTCGCGGCCTGCATGAGCGCCGGGCTAGACCCGCGCATCGAACCAATCCCGATCGCGCCGGCGGCGCACTATCACATGGGCGGCGTCGCCACTGATATTTGGGGCAGAACCAGCGTCGACGGGCTTTGGGCCGTGGGTGAATGCGCATCGACGGGCGCGCATGGCGCCAATCGGCTCGCCTCGAACTCCTTGCTGGAAGCGGTGGTCTTCGCCCACCGAATCGCGGCCAGACTGCGCGATGACGCTTCACAGCTTTCCCTCACCCCGGAACCAGCCACCGCGCCGCCAACACTCGCTGACGGACCTCGCGCTGAACTTCGCCGGCTTATGGAAGCGGATGCGAACGTCGTCCGAGACGGCGCCGGACTCAAACGCGCCCTCGCCCACGTTCACGCGCTCGGCGAAAGCCATGGCCAAGCCAATGCGCTTGTCGCAAGCGAACTCATACTCAGCGCCGCGCTCGCTCGACACGAGAGCCGCGGCGCGCACTTCAGGAGCGATTATCCCGATGTCGCGACACCGCAACGCACGTTCGTCACGTGGAATGGCATCGCAGGTGCGCCCGATGCTGCCGCCGCTTCCTGACGTTGTGCTCGAACCGATCGTCAAGCTCGCGCTTGCCGAGGATCTGGGCGTCGCGGGCGACGTGACGACGGACGCGCTGATCGATCCGGCGACGCAAGGCCGTTGGGCGCTGCGCGCCCGTGAAGCTGGCGTAGTCGCTGGCCTCGACGCCGCGATTCTCGCCGGCGCGATGATCGATCCGGATTTGGTGTTCACAATCCGCGCGCCGGACGGCGCACGCGTGAAGACCGGCGACACGATCATGGAGATCGAAGGCGCGGCGCGCTCGATGCTGATGGCCGAACGCACGATGCTGAACTTCATCGGCCGCCTCTCCGGCATCGCGACGCTGACCAGCGTCTATGTCGATGCGGTTGAAGGCTCGAACGCAATCGTGGCCTCGACGCGGAAGACGACGCCCGGCATGCGCGCGCTGGAAAAGCGCGCGGTACGTTTGGGCGGCGGCGGTGCGCATCGCTACGGCTTGGACGACGCAATGCTGATCAAGGATAATCACATCGCGGCGGCTGGCGGCGTTGGTATTGCGCTCGAACGCGCGCGCGATGCGGCGCCACACCTGATGTGCATCGAGATTGAGGTGGATACGTTGGAGCAGCTGCGTGAAGCGCTGCCCCATCAACCGAGCGCGATCCTGCTCGACAACTTCTCGCAGGCCGACATGCGGACGGCCGTGAAGATGGCGAACGGCTCAACGCTGCTGGAAGCGTCGGGCGGCATCACGATTGAGAACGTCGCGGCTGTGGCTGAAACCGGTGTCGACGTCATCAGCATCGGCGCGTTGACGCACTCGGCGCGGTCGCTCGATGTGGGATTGGACGCGCTCTAGCCAATATGGACCGCCGGCGTCCCGCCGGCCAGCGCCGGTGCATGCCGGCGGGACGCCGGCGGTCCATATTACGGGTTGTCCTTAGCCGTGATACGCTTGTCGAATGTCACACACCGGTTGGCGTTCGCGCGGTTATCTTCCGCACTGTGACGAGAGGGGCCGAGTTCAGCATATTGTCTTCGGTCTTGCCGACGCATTGTCTAGCAGCATCCCCAATTCAATAACCGATCCTGTCGCTCGCGCCGAATGGGCGGACAGAGCCTTCGACACAGCGCGCGGTGAGCGTCTGCTGACTTCACGTACGAACGCTGAGATTGTCCAAGGCAGCTTGTTGCATGGCGATGGCGAGCGGTACGCGCTCGCCGCTTGGTGCATCATGCCGACGCATGTTCATGTGCTCGTAGAGCAGTTCAGCGATTACCCCTTGGCGAAGATCATTCACAGCTGGAAATCGTTCACCGCACACGCGATCAACAAGAATGAAAAGCGCAGTGGCGCGTTATGGCTGCGCGAATACTTCGATCGATTCATGCGCTCCGAAGATCAGTTCGCATGGACCGCCGAGTACATCGAACGAAATCCCGTGACCGCCGGTCTTGTTCAAGCTGCGGTAGATTGGGAATTCTCCTCCGCGCGTTGGCGCCGCTGAAGTAATATGGACCGCCGGCGTCTCGCCGGCATGCACCGGCGTTGGCCGGCGGGACGCCGGCGGTCCATATTAAACCCCGCTGTTCACGATCCCGAACAGCAAGTGGTCGCGCCATTGGCCGTTGATCTTGAGGTAGGCGCGCGCGATGCCCTCATGCGTGAAGCCGCATTTCTCCAGCACGCGGCGTGACGGCGCGTTGTCGGGCTGGCAGGCGGCTTCGACGCGGTGCAGGTCCAAGTCTTCGAACGCGTAGCGCACGACGGCGCGGACGGCGGCGGTGATGTAGCCGTTGCCAGTGTGCATCTGGCCGGCCCAGTAGCCGAGCGAGGCAGTTTGCGCGACGCCGCGGCGGATGTTGGAGAGCGTCACGCCGCCGACGAGCGCATCATCGCTTTCACGGAAGACGAAGAGCGCATGGGCTTTGTCATCGCGCGCGTCTTCGGTGTAACGGCGCAATTTGTAGCGATAGCTCCCGCGCGAGGTTTCGTCTTGCGCCCAGGTGGGCTCCCACGGCGTCAGGAAATTGCGGCTGGCTTCGCGGACATCGGCCCATTCCTGGTAATCGCGCAGCTCGGGCGCGCGCAGATAAACGCCCTCCCCGTCGACCCGGCGCATGCCGTCATTGTCCTTACGCATCAAAGCCATGACGGCTTATTTTGCCCCAAAAGCCTCAAGCGCGCCATGCCCCGCCTTGGGGCCAATCGCAGCCGCACAGGCCGGGCCTTCGAGCGCCTTGGCGGCGACGGCCTGGATTTGCCCACACGTGACGGCATCCATGCGGGCGCGCAACTCGGCAAAGTCGGTGAGTTTGTCGCGCAGGAAGAGCTGGCTGACGCGCGCTTCGGCGCGGGCGCTGGGGGCTTCGAGGCCCATCAGCATGGAGGCGCGCGTCACCGCTTTGGCGCGGGTGAGTTCGGCTTCGGTCGGGCCTTTTGCCGCCATCAGCGCAAGCTGGTCTCGTACAATATCCGCCACTTCGCGCGCGTGTTTCTCCGAGCAGCCGGCATAAACCGACAGCCGCCCATCGTCCTCAAGCACATCGAGCGCCGAGTCGATCGCATAAACGAGCCCGCGATGTTCGCGCACTTCCTGGAACAGCCGCGAAGACATGCCGCCGCCGAAAATCTCCGAAAGCAGCCGCGCCGCGTAAATGTGCTCGCTGCCCGCGGAGGGCGCGGGCCATGAGAACACCAAGTGGGTTTGCTCAAGCTTGCGCCTTTCTCCAGCGCAACCGGGTTGAGGCCTGGCGGATGCTCTCTCCGGATCGGGCTTGGCGGCGAGATGGCCAAAGCGGCGCGTAGCGGTATCGAGAATGGCGTCGCGATCGAAAGCGCCGGCAATGCTGATGACGACGCGCTCGGGCGTCATGTGCGCGGCGCGGAAGTTGATCAGCGTCTCGACGCTGACATTGTTCAGCGCCTCTTCGGTGCCGAGGATCGGGCGCCCCAACGGCTGATCCTTGTAGAGCACCGATTGATGCAGTTCGAACACGCGATCGTCCGGCGCATCGAACGCCTCGCCGCGTTCCTGCGCGACAACGCCCTTCTCTTTCTCCAAATCCTCAGGCGCCCAATGCGGCTCAAACAGGATGTCGGCAATGAGATCGAGTGCGAACGGCGCCTGCTCGGCGACAGTGCGCGCATAATACGACGTGCGTTCATAACCGGTGGCAGCGTTCATGTTGGCGCCGGCGTTTTCGATGGCTTCGGCAAACCGGCGTGCGTCGCGCGCGCCTGCGCCCTTGAACGCCATGTGTTCGAACAAGTGCGCGACGCCGTTCAACTCCGCCGGCTCCCAGCGCGCGCCGACACGCTGCCACACGCCCAGCGCCGCCGTGGCGAGGCCGGGCATCGGATCCAGCGCAATGCGCACGCCGTTCGGCAGGCGAATGAGTTCGAGTTCGCTCATCTCCCCCTCCCCTTGAGGGGAGGGGGTTGGGGGGCGGGGTGAAGCACGTTGTGTGATGGCGGCTGCGCGCGCGACACGACGCGCCGAGCTTCGCCCCACCCCCTGCCCCCTCCCCTCGCGGGGTGGGGGAGTAATTTTACGCTCAACGCCAAGCCCTGCTCCGTTCACGGATATATTGCTTCACCGCTTCGGCGTCGGCGGGCAGCGAGTCAAATTTTTCACTGCGCTGGAAGAGATCGGCGCACTTAGGTGGCAGTTGCGGACGCACGCCGGTGGCGCGCTCTACTGTTTCCGGGAATTTCGCGGGGTGGGCGGTGGCGAGATAAACGATCGGCGCGTGGAACTCTTCTTCGAGGGCGAACTCTTCCTGCGGCAGGTGCAAGCCAACCGCGGTATGCGGACATGCGAGATAGCCCTCGCGCCAACGAAACCCCATCTCTTCAAGCGTGCTCACGTCGCTGACGGACGCGGCGCAAAAATTCTCGCCCAGCAGCGCGCGGGCGTCCGCCGGGATATCAAAGCCGCCATCGCGGCTGAATTGATTGTAGAGACTCGAAATCACGTCACCGGACCGGCCCACAGCGTCAAAGAGAATGCGTTCGAAGTTGCTAGCGACTTGAATGTCCATCGCAGGCGAAAGCGTCGCCACCGAGTTCGAAGCACGTTCGTATCGCCCGGAGAGAAGCGCCCGATCCAGAATGTCATTCGCGTTCGTCGCCAATGCGATCTTGCCGACGGGCGCACCAAGCTGTTTGGCCACCCACCCTGAATACGCATCGCCGAAATTGCCCGTCGGCACGACGAAGTTGACTCTACCCGGACCGCTGAGCAGGCAAGCCGTCGCATAGAAATAGACAGACTGCGCGACAATACGCGCCCAATTGATCGAATTCACGCCGCTCAGCGAGGCGCGCGCCGAGAAGTCCTGATCGGCAAAGAGCGCCTTCGCGACGGCTTGGCAGGCGTCGAAGTCGCCATCGACTTCAAGCGCGTGAATGTTACTCGCGCCCGATGTCGTCATGAAGCGCCGCTGAACTTCGGACACCCTTCCCTTCGGCGTCAGTACGAAGAGATCGACGCGATCGCGTCCCTTCAGCGCTTCCACCGCCGCGCCACCGGTATCGCCTGAAGTCGCGCACACGACCGTCAGGCGCTGATCTCGCGTTGCCAGTGCGTGATCGTAGAGCGGCCCGATCAACTGCATCGCGATGTCCTTGAAGGACAGTGACGGACCGTGAAAAAGCTCAAGCACCCAGTGCCCGCCGCCGAGTTGCACAAGCGGGGTCACAACGCGTGAGTCGAATGAGCCTAAGTTGTGAGAATAGGCTTTCAGCGCCAGCGCGTAGGCTTCTTCAATCGTCAGATCGTCGCCGGCGAATGCGCGCAGAATATGCGCCGCAATCTCAAGGTGATCGCGTTGGCCGATGTCAGCGCGCGCCTCAGCGCTGTCTAGGCCGCGAGGCCAACTCTCCGGCACGTACAGCCCACCGTCCGGCGCCATGCCGTTCAGCACAGCGTCCAGGAAGGAGACCGGCGGCGCTTGGCCTCTGGTTGAAATGTAGCGCATCGACGCTTGCTATCTTGCCGGCGGCACGGCGTCCATTGAACACAAGCATGCCGGCGAGACGCCGGCCGTCCAAGAGCGCATCAGTCCTCTCGTGGGCGCGGCCGCCTGAGGGCGAGCCGGCCGACGCTGGTATGGTAGGCGAAATAGATCACCAGAAGAACGATCGCCAAGCCGTACCAGGTGAGCGCGTACCCCAAATGCCGCGCCGGCGGCATCACATCGGCGCCAGCGGCGAGTGCAAACGGATTGGAGGCGGCGCGTCCGTCCGTGCCCACATAAGCTGCGGCGATGTAATAGTCAGCGACGTTGGCAAGCCCAGCGTTGCGCCCCATTGCGGCGAGATCGACCGCATACCAGCGCCGCGCCAACGGCCGCGGCGGCGCCGTGAACGGTCCTGGATCTTCCGGGCGAATAGAGGCGCCGCTGATTGGCGCGCCAAAGCGCATCGCGGCGGGCACGCGCACTTCGCTCGGACTGGGCGAATCCCGGCCCACGACAAAATCGCTATCGACGAAGATAACGCTGTCGCCTTCCTGCACCGGCGTGAACACGCGCCAGCCCTGCTCGTGCGTGTCGGGGCGGACAGCGAACACGAACTGAATGCCTTCTTCGACCGGCTGGTAGCTGGCGATCGTCATCTCCGCGACCGGCTCGTCAGCGGCGGCGCTTTTGATCTCATACTTTTCCCACTGCCAGCGGCCGAACGCGATCAGCACCGCGAACGCGATGATGGTCAGCAGCGACATCAGCGGCAGCGGTTTGAAGCTGATCATTCGACGTCCTCGTGCGTCGCTTCACGCGCTTTGTGCTTCCACTGCAGCGCAAACAATGTCGCTTTGAACGGCGGCAGAAAGGCCACGCAAAGCACAATGGCCGCGACCAGCGTGATGCCGAGCGCCAAGGTGTCTGGGAGATCGAGGCCCACCTGCAGAAAGATCAGCAGCGGCGCGACGATCGCGCCGACGATGAGAATGACGAACACAGCGGGGCCATCGCCGGCGTCAGCGCTTTTGAAATCGGCGCCGCAAACCGGGCACGCGTCACGCAAGCGCAGATAGCCGCTGAACACGCCGCCCTTGCCACACTGCGGACAGCGCAACGTGAGGCCGGCGACCCAAGGCGATGGAGTAGGCGAGGTATTGGGCAAGCCCGTTCTCCGTCATTCCGGACGCGCGGAGCGCGATCCGGAACCCAGGGGCAATGAGCGCTGCGTTTGCCGCTGGGTTCCGGGTTCTCGGCTAGCGCCGATCCCCGGAATGACGATGGAACTCAATGCTGCATCGTCAGGTACGGCATCACGTAGACGAAGGTGAAGAGGAAGAGCCACACCACGTCAACGAAGTGCCAGTACCAAGCGGCGGCTTCGAGGCCGAAATGCTTTTGCGGCGTGAATTGACCCGCCAGCACACGCAGCAAGCAAACCGCGAGGAAGATAGTCCCGATGACCACGTGCGCGCCGTGGAAGCCGGTCGCCATGAAGAACGACGCGCCATAGACGGTGGCGTTGGTGACATCGCCCTGATTGCCGAACGCAAAGCCCGCTTCCGGATACTCGACGCCGAACTGGATGTAGCTGAACAGCAAGCCCAGCAGCACCGTGAGAATAAGGCCGTTGCGCGCGCCCTTGCGGTCGCCGCTCTGCAACGCGTGGTGCGCCCACGTCACCGTCGTGCCCGAGAGCAGGAGGATGAGCGTGTTCATCAGCGGCAGATGGAAGGGATCGAAGGCTTCCACGTGCGGCGGCGGCCAATTGGCCCAGGCGGCGGTCGTTGCAGCATCCCAGGTCGGGACGACCCAATCCGCGCGTTGGCCGTGATCGATCGCCAGTTCAAAGAACATCCAGAACCAGGCGACGAAGAACATCACTTCCGACGCGATGAACAGGATCATGCCGTAGCGAAGGCCGATATCGACAACCGGCGTATGATCGCCTTGCCGGCTTTCCTTGATCACATCGCCCCACCAGCCGATGCAGGTGAAGATCAAGATGATCGCGCCGGCGCCGAAGAGGTACCACTGGCCCTTCGCCAGTACGCCTTCCGCGGCGATGCCGCGCATCAGCACTACCGCGCCGACAGCGGCGATCAACGCACCGACCGAAGCCACGAAGGGCCACGGACTCGGATTGACCAAGTGATAGTCGTGCTTGACGTCGCCGTGCGCCATTTCGATCCCTCAGCGTTAGCTCGTTTGCCCGTCCGCCGCGTCCAGCAGCGCCTGTGCGTCAGGCGAGGTAGAGCGGAAGAAGGTGTAAGATAGAGTTAGTGTTGTGATGTCGCGCGTGTCCGGATCGTTGACGATTTCCGGATCGACGAAAAACACGACGGGAAGATCGGCCTCCTGCCCCGGCGCGATCACGCGGTCGGTGAAGCAGAAGCACTCAAGCTTCGCGAAATATGGCCCAGCCACGTGCGGCGTGACGTTGTAGGTCGCGCGCGCGACGACAGGCGCGTTCGAAGTGTTGCGCACGCGATAGAAGGCAAGGCCGGTTTCGCCGATGCGCAGCTGTTCCGACCTCTGCTTCGGCGCGAATTCGACCGGCAGATCGGGCGAGTGGTTGGCGTCGAAACGCACTTCGATGCGGCGATCGAGGATTTGGGTGGGCGCGGCCTGCGCTTCCTGCGTCGTGCCGCCGTAGCCCGTGACTTTGCAGAACGCCTGGTAGAGCGGCACGGCGGCGAACGCCATGCCGGTCATGCCCAGCACGACGGCGCCGGCGATAAGCGCCGTGCGGGTGTGGCGCTTGCGTTCAGCCGTCATGAGGCGCCTGCCACGATGCCGTCCTGCACCTTCGCCATCGAGATGAAGAAGACGAGCAGCACGAACGCGCCAATCGTCAGCGCGATCCAGAGATTGCGGCGCTTGCGCGCCTTCAACTCGTCCGGCGTCAGCGTAACCGTCTCGGGGAGGTCATTCTCAGGCGCCATTATGCGAAGCCCCGCTCGGCGAGGATCGCGGCGAAGAGCGCGAAAAGATAGAGAATAGAGAAACCGAAGAGATCGCGTGCGCGCTTATCTTCGGCCGGCACGCCCTCGCCCGCGCGCGACATCAGCACCCGGCCAGCGAGAAACACGAAAAACGCGCCGCCAAGCACCGCGATCGCACCATAGATCATGCCGCCAAGGCCCGTGACCACCGGCGTCACGGCGAGCGGCGCGAGCAGCAGCGCGTACGCGAATATCTGAATGCGCGTCGCCTTGGCCCCATGCGTCACCGGCAGCATCGGCACGCGCGCAGCGGCGTAGTCGTCCTTCTGCAGCAGCGAGAGCGCCCAGAAGTGCGGCGGCGTCCAGAAGAAGATGATCGCCACCATCAGCAGCGGATCGATCGAAAGCGATCCCGCCTTCGCCGCCCATGCGATCGCCGGCGGCAGCGCGCCAGCGAGGCCGCCAATGACGATGTTCTGCGGTGTCGAGCGCTTCAGCCACATCGTATAAACGACGGCGTAGAAGAAGATCGTGAACGCCAGCAGCGCGGCGGCAAGCGTGTTGGCGGCCAGCTGCATCGTCACGACGCTGAGCACCGAGAGCGTCAGCCCCAGCATCAAAGCTTCTTCGCGCGGCACACGGCCCGCGGGGATCGGGCGCGAACGCGTGCGGCTCATCACGGCGTCGATATCGCTATCGAACCACATGTTGAGCGCGCCCGAAGCGCCGGCAGCCACCGCGATCGAGAG
>JADLHI010000129.1 GCA_020848895.1 Hyphomonadaceae bacterium | reverse complement strand
TGGTGCAGTACACGGTCGAAGACGAAGCCGGTTTGACTTCGATGATGGAACAATTGTCAGAATTGGCGCTCGCTGCGGCGCCAGGCGCTGTGGCCGACTCAAAAGCGCTGACGCGTCACGTCGCGGCGCATGCGATCGACGATCATCTGCTGAAGGAAACGGCTCGCCGGATTGCAAAAAGGCGTGCATCATCGGAAGGACGAGAAGGGCTCAAAGCGTTTCTGGAGAAGCGCAAGCCGGAGTGGAATTCGTGAAGTTGAAGCGCGGCCTCAGCCGGATTTGGGCCTACCTCTATCGCGCAAAGCTCGCGCGCGCGCACATGCCGTTCTGGCGCGTGGTAGTGGAAGCCCGTCTCGATCGCCGCGCCAGAAACTGGCCGCGCCGTTTCGAGACCGCCGTGGCCCCGATCTACGTCTGGGCGCGCACGATCGAGGAGGCCGAAGGGCTTGCGGCGCTGGCGGTAGAGGGCGAGGGCCTCGAAGCGCTGACCTGCGACGCCAAGAAATGTGCGCCAGCCGCGGCGCCCCGGCGTGAGCCGGCGGCGGTCGCGCGCGGCGAATTGGGCTTCCTGCCGCGCCTGGACGGCGAAACCGGCGCCGAGGGACCCTCGCGGCGCGACGCTCGGGCTTGATCCCGCTCCCGCCACGCGGGAGACTCTGAACCATGAGCGGGGAAATGGAAGCAGCCGGCGCCTTGGCGACGGCAGGCGTCGTTGGCGCCGCGATCGAGGGCCGTGAGGGCGGCGCTCCGGGCGAGGGCGATTGCCCCAATTGCGGGACCAAGATCGTTGGCCGCTTCTGCAGCAATTGCGGCCAGCACGCGTATCCGAACCGCAAGCTGACTGGCGTCATCGCCGAATTCCTGCACGGGCTTTGGAATTTCGACACCAAAGCTTGGCGCACGATACCCATGCTGGTCGCTCGGCCCGGAACGCTCACGCGCAATTACGTGTACGGCAAGCGCGCGCGCTATCTCGCGCCGCTGACGATGTTTCTGTTCGCGATCTTCCTGATGTTCTTTGCGTTCTCAACCATCAATCCGCCGATGAACGTCCGCGACAACGAGGTCGAGGTTACGCAGCAAGATTTGACCGAAGCGCGCGAAGAACTGGCGCAAGTGCAGGCCGAACTCGCAAACGCGCGCGCCCATCCTGATCCTGACGAACCGGCGGGACTTGAAATCAGTTTGGCTGAGAACGCCGTCCGGCTCGCACAAGCGGAAGTCGACCGGCGCGAACGCCAGCTAACCGAAGCGCAGGCGCGCGAAGCGGAGCGTGCAACTGAACGGGCGGAGAATGCGCCGGTGCAGATCAACATCGATCGCAGCAATGAGGCCGCGACGACGGCGCCCGAGACGCCAGCAACAACGCCGGCGGCGGCGGACGGCGCCGCACCGCCCGCGGCCGAGACGCCTGCTGCTCCCGCCAATGACAATGAGCCGGAGGTCGAGACGTGGCAGGACGCCATGCGAGCGATCGGTGCAAACGAGGATTTCGTCGTCTTCGGCGGCGCCAACCAGGAATTGAACGAGCGCGTCCGCCAAAAATTCCAGAACCCGGATTTGGCGCTCTATCAGATTCAAGACGCGGCCTCGAAGTTCTCGTTCTTGCTGGCGCCGCTTTCGTTGCCGTTCATCGCGCTCTTGTTCCTGTGGAAACGCGGCGTCACGCTCTACGATCACATGGCGTACGCGCTCTATGCGCTGGCGTTTGCGGCGCTGCTGTTTTCCGCTGCAGTGTTGCTCGGCGGGATTCCGTTCGTGGGTTGGGGAGCGGCATGGCTGCTGCTCGCTTTACCCGTGCACATGTGGTTTCACCTGAAGGGCGCCTATGCGCTGGGCTGGTGGTCGGCGACGTGGCGCACGGTCTTGATGCTCAACTTCGCCTACATCGTCGCAACCACGTTTACGGTTCTTGTCGTCTTGCTGGGGCTCACGGGCTAGCTGATGCAGTTTGAAAATCCTTTCGGCATGGCGGAACTCGTCGAGCTTGGCGGCTCGGCGGCGGTGGTGTTGCTTATGATCGTCGTCGCGGCGGTGCTAGGCTTTCGCATGTCGGCGCGGATCGACGACGGCGAACTCGCGCGCTTGGCCGACGCGGAGGGCGTGCGGGTCGAAGGCGCGGTGATCGCCCAGAATGGCCGCAGCGCGCTGGCGCGTCTAAGCGACGGGCGGGTCATGGTGGCGCGCGTCATGGGCGCCGACGTGAGCGCGCGTTTTGCATCTGCGAAAGCCGTGAAACTCGACGTCAAGGCGCGGCGCTTGAACGCAACGTTTGCCGACACCGGGTTCCCGCCGCTAAAGATGCGTCTTGATGACTCGCCCGCTTGGCTGAACGAGTTCAGCGGCGGCGGAGATAAGCCGTGACGCCTCCTGTAGCGCCGTTCGAAATCCCGCCCATCATCACCTACGCGGTGCCAGGCTTTGTGCTGCTCATCATCATCGAGATGATCGTGGTCAAGCTCACCAAGAAAGGCCGCTACGAATATCGCGATAGCGCCGCATCGCTTTCGATGGGGTTCGGCAACCGGGTGTTCGGCATCGCGTTCGGCGGTCTGGCCGTCGCGGCGTATTTCGGCGTCTATGAGTTTCGGCTGTTCAATCTGGGCTGGACGTGGCCGGTAATGGCGGCGTGCTTCTTTGCCGAAGACCTCGCGTATTATTGGTTCCACCGCATCGCGCACGAGCGGCGGTTTTTCTGGGCGAGCCACGTCGTCCATCATTCGTCGCAGCATTACAATCTGACGACAGCGCTGCGCCAAACCTGGACCGGCACGCTCGGGCTCAATTTTATCTTTTGGCTGCCACTGGTTTACATCGGCTTCCCGCCCTTGATGGTGCTGATGTTCTCGTCGATCAGCCTGGTCTATCAATTCTGGATTCATACCGAACTGATTGACCGGATGGGTCCGTTCGAGTGGGTGTTCAATACCCCGTCGCACCACCGTGTCCATCACGCGACCAACGCGAAGTATCTCGATGCGAACTATGCCGGGGTGCTGATCATCTGGGACCGGATGTTCGGCTCATTCGTGCCGGAGGATGCCAAAGAGAGGCCGCACTACGGCATTGTGAGCCAGCTCGGCACCTTCAATCCGTTCCGCGTCGCCTTTCACGAATGGCTCGGCATCTGGCGCGACGTGACGCACGCGAAGAAACTCGGCCACGTGTTCGGTTACGTGTTCGGCCCGCCGGGCTGGAGTCCGGATGGCTCGCGCAAGACCAGCGCTTCGATCAAGGCTGAGTGGGCCAAGAAGCAGCAAGAGACGCCGCCCGCGGCGATCGCCGCCGAGTAACGTGTACGTCCCGCATCATTTTGCGACAGATGACGCTGACGGCCTGATCGCGCGTCTGGCACGGCGCTGGTCTGGCGTGCTGATCACGGTGGATGAAGCGGGCGCGCCCGTCGGCACGCATCTGCCGATCCTGTGGGATGCGGAGAAGCGCATCGCTACCGGCCACATCGCGCGCGCCAATCCGCAATGGAAACGCGGCCCCGGAAAGGGGCTCATCGTGTTGAGCGGTCCCGAAGCCTACGTGACGCCAGGCTGGTATCCCTCGAAAGCCGAGCACGGAAAGACGGTGCCGACTTGGAACTACGAGGCTGTCCACATCACCGGGCAGGTTGAGTGGTTCGAAGAGCCTGCGCGCATTGAAGCGGTGGTGCGCGAGCTTTCGGCGCTGCACGAAGACGGCCGCCCCGCGCCGTGGGCGATCGAAGACGCGCCGCGCGGTTACATCGACGCGCTGCTGCGCGGGATTGTCGGCGTGGCGCTGACGGCCGAGCGCGTGGACGCCAAGCGCAAGCTGTCACAGAACAAAAGCGAAGCGGATTTCACCGGCGTCGAGCGCGGCATGGCCGCGAGCGACGAACCGATGGCGCACGAAGTGGCGGCGCTCATGCGCGCTACGCGCGCCGCCGCGGATGAACCGGACGGGAATTGATCTAGCCACCCGGTATCGATCGGCTAAGCTCCCCGGCGGTGGGAGGATTTCATGGCGAAAGATGCGGGCTACGCGACACAGGGCGAGATCGATTATCCGTGCCCTTACTGCAACCGGCGCAATCTGCAGACGCGGGCCAACGTGCCGTACGTGCGCGGATTGGTGTTGGCTTATGTGATCGGCGCGAAGCGGCTTGTCGGTTGCGTGCAGTGCGTGCGCGGCGAGATCTATAAGCAGCAGGGGCTCTCGCTGCTCGTCGGGTGGTTCAGCCCCGTGGCGCTCGTCGCCAACCCGCTCTTCATCGCCTACGGCCTGATGCGCGGCTTGTTCGTTGCGCCAAACCCAACTGGCGTGCGCAGATTGTTGTCGGAAGCGGGCATCCCCGATCCGGGCGATGCGGTGGATGTGATGAAGGCGTGTTACGCGCTCGCAGCCACGATGATCCGCGCCGATGGCAAGGTCGATCCCGCCGAGATCGAAACGGCCGTGCGTCTCGGTGGTCAGCTCATTCCCGGCTTCGATCCGGCGGAGTTCGAGAATGTCGTGAAGGCCAATCGCGTGCCCGACGATCCTTACATTCTCGCAGGCCTGCTGCGAAACGTGCTGTCGGACGAAGCGCGCCAGCGCGTCTACGATTACCTCGTCGCCATCGCCAATGCCGATGGTGAAGTTGCGGCCGAAGAGCAAAGACTTCTGGATGGCGTGCGGGTGACGCTTGCCTTGCGGCGGAGAGTCGAGGCACTTGCCGCTTAGTGACCGTTCATATCGTAAAGCTGTGCGTCGGCGCTGATAGCGTCGAGGATTTGGCCGAGTGGCAGATCGGCCAGATCAAGCGCGCCAAGAAAGAGAAGCGGAAGATCGTCGCGCCCGTGTGCGGCACGCGTATGTGGCCGAAGCGTGTTGAGGACGTGCTGGCCGACGGTTCGCTCTATTGGGTGATCAAGGGCGTCATCAGCGTGCGCCAGAAGATCGTCGCGATTGACGACGTGACTGACGATCACGGCGAACGCTGCGGGCTTTATCTCGATGCGCACCTTTATCGCACCGTCCCGCAGCCGCGGCGCGCCTTCCAGGGCTGGCGTTATCTCGACGTGAAGGATGCGCCCGCCGATCTAGGCGAAGCGCAAGGCGGCGCCGATTTGCCGGAGCATTTGCGCCGGCAATTGGTTGAACTGGGCGCGTGGTAGCAGAGGTCAAATCGTGCTAAGTGTAGGGCCATGACGAAACACACGACCATAACCCTGCCGGAGCATCAGGCTAAGTTTGTGGAAGGCCAGGTCGAGGAGGGCCTCTGCGGGTCCGAGAGCGAGGTGATCCAGGCGGGCCTCAGATTGCTTGAAGAGCAAGAGGCGAATTTGGCTGATCTGCGCGCCGCGCTTGAGGAGGGTGAGCGGAGCGGTCCGTCAAGACCGTTTGACGCCAATGAGTTCTTGGCGCGTTTGCACGCCGAGCACAATTAGCCCAGCACCTTCGCCGCGCCCGCGCAGAATGCGTTCACATCCGGCTCTTCGTGATAGAGCGCCACGCCAATGCGCAGGATGTCGTCGCGCGCGTCGGTATAGATGTTGTTGGCCATCAACGCGGACTTCCACTCCACCGCCTTGGGATGGCGCAGCGAGATGAAGCGCGATTGCGAGCCGGCGGCGTTGGGTTTCAGCAATTCAGCGTCGCGCAGCGCAGCGCCAGCTTCGCCCGCTTCAATGGAAGCGACCATCTGCGCGCGCAAAGCTTCGCAGCGTGAACTGATCGCGGCGGTGTCGAGGCCTTCGTCGGCGAGTGTACGGCGAATGGCGTTGAAACGGTAAAGCCCGGTCGGATCGTAGGTGGCGCCGAGAAAACGTGAGCCATCCTTGTTGTAGCCGACTTCGCCTTGCTTGCCTTCCATGGCGCCGAAGTCCGCGAACCAACCCGTTTGCAGCGGACGCGGCGCATAGCCGGGCGGCGCATGCAAGTAAGCGGCGTTTTCGCCGGCCATCGCGTATTTGTAGCCCCCGCCCATAAGAAAGACGCGGTTCGCGACTTTGGAAAAATCGCACGGCATCGCCATGAACGAGTGATAAAGGTCGAGCACGACCCACGCGCCTTCTGGCGAGGCGTGGCTTGCGAGTTCTTCAACACCATCGAAGCGCAGGCCAGTGCGGAACATGACGTGGCTGAGGAATGCGACTTCCGCTGGCTGTTCGCGCATGGCGGCGAGAAAGCGCTGGGTGAAGGTGGCGAACGGCTCGCACGGCACGATGCGGCGCTTAATAAAGCCGCGCTCTTCCCAGCGCGCGCTCTGGCGGCGGAAAGAATGAAATTCGCCGTCGGTGGTCAGCACGTCGATCGGCTTGCCTTCCCACTTGCCGGTGAAGATACGGCCCAAATATTCGTGCGTGTTGGCCGCAAACGCGAGCGTGCCGGGATCGGGAAGCTTGAGTTCGTCAGCGATGTGGCGTTGCGATTCCGGGATCACTTCTCCGAACACCTTCTCCCACTTGCGGTCCGCCATGAGCGCGGCGTCGTCCCACGCCGCAAGGTGCCCGTCGTATGAGGCGTCGGGCCACAGATGGTGCGAGTGCGCCGCAAAGTGGATGCGATCGGGCGAGGCCGCGAGCGCGCGCGAGAAGAGGTGCTTGTAGCTTTTCATAGTTTCGTCCGAAGCGACCAGATCTCAGGGAAAGCGCGGCGGCTGAGGGTTTGCTGCAAGTAGCCGACACCCTCAGTGCCGCCGGTGCCGCGCTTGCGGCCGATGATGCGTTCAACCGTCAGCACGTGCTTGTGGCGCCAGGTGAGAAACGCGTCGTCGAGATCGATGAGTTTCTCGGCGAGTTGATAGAGCGACCAGTATTTCGTCGTGTCGCGATAAACTTCGAGCCACGCATCCTCGACGGCTTGGCTTGGCTCATAGGGCGCGCCGGCCGGGCGCTCGTAGGCGGATTTTGGAATGTTGAAACCTGCCGCAGCGAGTTGGCGCAGCGCGTCATCGTAGAGGCTGGGCGCATTGAGCGCGGCTTCGAGCATGGCGCGATCTTCGCTGCCGGCGTCGTGAAATTTGAGGAACGAGTCGTCCTTGATGCCGAGCTTGTATTCGAGCACGCGAAATTGCGCCGACTGGAATCCGGAACTGGTGCCGAGCAGATTGCGGAAGTTGAGATAGTCGGCCGGCGTCATCGTCGCGAGAATGTCCCAGGTCTGCGTCATCACCGCCTGGATGCGAGAAACGCGCGCCAGATGTTTGTACGCGGGAACGAGGTTGCCGGTTCTCACCTCGGCCTGGGCGGCGCCGATTTCGTGGATGGCCTGCTTCATCCACAATTCCATCGTCTGGTGCAGGATGACGAACAGTAATTCGTCATGCTCGCCCGTCTGGGGCCGTTGCGCCGCCAAAAGGTCCGGCAAACGCAGATAGCTGCCGTATGTGACGCCCTTGCTCATCTGCCGGCATTCCTTCCCTTGAATCACGGCCTTAGAGCATGGGGCGCCGTTGCGGAAAAGGTGTCCGAGAGCCTCGCGCAGCCCAGGTTCCCACATTTTCGGTTTGGGCCGTATCACCCGATTTGGTAGGGAAACGCCGCCGAGGGGGCAGAAGCTCAAGGAGGGCAGGCGTAAATGGCCGCTGTGGGACGCACACTTTTAATCGTAGTTGTCGTGGTGCTGGGACTTGGCGCCGCGCTCTACTTCCTGGGACCGAAGACCGCCAGCCGCAGCCAAACGCTTGATATCGAGCGTCCGGCAGCGACTGTTCTCGCGCGTCTCTCTTCAACGCCGGTGGGCGCCACCGTCGTCGAAGGCGTGACCATTGCCGAAGCCCCGACCACCGAAGGCGACACTGTGACCGCACCAGTCGCGTTCGCGGACGGCGGCACCGGCCGCGTCACCTACACCGTCACCGCTGACGGCGAAGGTTCCAACGTCAACGTGAAACTCGAACAAGACCTCGGCCCGAACCCGATGAACCGCTTCGCGGCGCTCACGGGCGGCGAAGTTGCGCCGCTCATCGCCGGCGCCGCAAGCGCTGCCGAGGCTGACCTCAATGCGCTGCCGAACGCGACGTTCGCCGGCTTGCAGTACAACATCGTCGACCTGACGGCGCGTCCGTTTTTCTACGTTGAAAACTGCTCGGACACCTCGCCGGAATCCGTAAGCTCGATCGTTGGCCAAGCCGTGGTTGCGATCCCGCCGGTGATGCAAGCCAACCGTCTCTCCGTGAACGGCGAGCTGATGGCCGTCGAGCCGCGCGTTGTCTCGAACCAATATTGCTACCAGATCGGCTATCCGTACTCGGGCCGTCAGCCGCGCGCGCTGCTGATCGGCAAGACTGGCGAAACGCCGGCCGGCCAAGCCCTCCGCGTCGTTTACACCGGCACCGAAGCGGACGTGATCCATCAGGTCTATGATCCGCTGGATGCGCTGCTGGGCGCAGCCCACCTCGACAACCCGGCGACGCGTGAAGACGATTGGGTCACCTACGAAGTCTATCACGACGACGCGACGCAAGCCGGCGGCTCGCGCAATCGCGAAATCTACTATGTCGTCCCGCAAGGCACCGACATCTCCGCCCTGACCCGCATCGCGCCGCCAAGCGACGCCGCTGCGATCCCGGCTGAAGCGCCAGCGACGACGGAAGCTCCGGCCACCACGACGCCAGCTCCGGCGACGACGACGCCGTAAGGCTGGTCTAGCGAAAGACGAAACGGAAGGGCCGCTGGCAAAAGCCGGCGGCCCTTTTGGTATTCGGGCGCATCCACAGGACGTCGGGCGAGCATCACCCCTTGGCAGGCGGATGTTCTGTGTTGGGGGGATCGATGCGAGCTTGGATCGTTTTGTGTGCGCTTGTGAGTGCTGCGTGCGCGACGGCCCCGCCGCCCAGCATCCCGGCGGCTATCGAAACCGGCGTCCCGCAATGGCTTGCCGAGAGCGAGGTGGCGAGCGCCGCCATTGCCTATATCGAAGATGGTCGGGTGGCATGGACCGCGGCCTATGGCGAACAAAGCCCCGGCCAACGCGCGACGCCCGCGACACTCTACAACGTGGCGTCCTTGGCGAAGCCCGTCTCCGCGGAAGTCATGTTGCGTTTGGCGTCAGAGCGCCGCGTGTCGCTGGACGAACCGATGTCGCGGCATTGGGTCGATCCCGATGTCGCAAACGATCCTCGCAGCGAATTGCTGACCTTGCGGATTGCGCTGTCGCATCGCACCGGATTTCCGAACTGGCGGCGAATGACCAATGGCGTGCTCACGTTTCAGAGTGAGCCGGGAGCAGCCTTCACCTACGCGGGTGAGGGTTACGAGTACGCGCGCCGCTACGCGCAGGCTGCTTCCGGCGAGCCGTTCGAGCATGCCGCGCAGCGTTTGGTGTTTGACCCTATCGGCATGCGCAACACCGCTTACACGCGGCGCGATTGGTTTGCCGGCCGCGTCGCCGCGCCGCACGCGGAGGATGGCGCTGTTGGCGAACCGAGCATCAACGACGGCGAGATGCTGGCGTCCGACGATCTCTACACAACGGTCGGTGACTACGCGCGGTTCGTGATTTCAGTGATGAACAACGAAGGCGTGTCGGCGGACATCGCCCGACAACGATTGCAGTATGACATCGAATTGCGTGACGGCGGCTGCGGCGGCGAGCATAGCTTGCCAATGGATGCTTGTCCGCTCAGCGTCGGCATGGGGCTTGGTTGGATGGTGTTTCGCTATGCAGGCGAAACCGTGGTCACGCACAGCGGCAGCGACAGCGGCGAGCAAACGCTGGCTTTCTTCGTGCCGGAGCG
>JADLHI010000128.1 GCA_020848895.1 Hyphomonadaceae bacterium | reverse complement strand
GTGCACTTCAAGGCGGCCGTCGCGCCCGTCACGAGGCTGGCGGCGGACGCCTTGGAGGGCGCCTGGCGGCAAGAGACTGAGACGGTTGGTTCAAGCTCCGGGAGGGGGTCTGGGGGAGGGTTTGCAAGTGACCTTCGTGCGCCAGTGATCACGCTCCAAGAGACGCGCTCGCGTGGCGATCGCGACGTGCCGATCATTCTCAGAGACGGCGCGATCTACGATCGCGAGCTCGATCGCTTCTTTCGCGATCTCCCCGCCAATGGCGCGCGTTCGCGCCACACGCTGCGCGCTTATGGCTACGACATCATGCTCTGGGTCCGCTTTCTCAGCGACGCCCGCGGCAAGACGGTTTGGCGCGCTGACCGCGACGACGTCCTCGCCTACCACCGCGCGCGGCGGCGCTGCGCCGCCGCGCATCGCATTTCCGCTTCCTCCTGGAATCGCGCGATTGCCTCGCTCGACAAGCTTTACAGCTGGGCGCTGGACGAGACACTCGTGCGCGTTAGCCCGTTCCGGCGCCGCACGGTCTGGCGCCGCGGACGCGGAGGACGCACCGGTCAGGTCGCTGCGCGCAATCTATCCTATGAGATGACGCCGCGCCGCGCGGACATCGCGCTGGTGACGATGCCGGAGTTTCGCTGCTTCTGCGACGTCGGTTTGCGCGGGTTCACGGCGGATGGCGATTATCGGCCAGGCGCACGTGATCGCAATGGCGGACGCAATGCGCTCTTTGCCGAGCTTTTGTTCGGCACAGGTCTTCGTTTGGAGGAGGCTTCGTCCCTTTTCGCCATGGAGATTGGTTCGCCGCCATCGCGTGGTCCGCTCAGAGTACGGCTGGCGACGCGGCTCACCAAGGGCGACAAGGGTCGCACGATCATCGTGCCGCGTTCGGTCGTGGCTTCGCTGCGCCGTTATATTGAGCTTGAGCGCACCATCGCGGTAGCCGCCTTTCGTGCGCGCGAGAGATGGGAGGCATTCGACGCCCTTTTCTGTCGGCGTTCTTCCGCGCGGTCCGCGACGCTGGTCAGCGCGCACGGCGAGCGCATCTCTCTCGACGAGTTTACCCCGGAGGAGCGCCTGCGCGTCGTCCTGATCGATGCACGCGGACGCCCGCTTGAGCCGGCGGCGCTTTGGCTTTCCGAGATTGGCCTGCCGGTTGCGCCAAATTCTTGGGAGAAGGTGTTCGAGCGAGCGAGCGAGCGCTGCGCCAGGAGCAAGTTTCGCATCAAGGTCACGCCGCATCAGCTCCGGCACGCCTTCGCCGTGCACATGCTGGCCATGTTGATCCGCAAGACGATCGGCGACGCCGACGAGCGCGATCCCTCATCGGCTGCCTACCGGCGTCTGCTCGGCGACCCGCTGCACACTGTCCAGCGTCTTCTAGGCCATGCCAGCATTGAGACGACCTACATCTATCTCGATCACCTCGCTGGGCTGCAGGACACCGTCGACCAAGCGGTCGAAGAGTTGTTAGGCCCATCTGTCGAGGCGGCTGCGTGACCCGCGCGCGCAAGGGCTCGCGCGTCGTCTTCGCCAAAGATAACGCGCCGACGGCGGCGCCTGACGCGGTTGCCGGTCTGCGCTTCATCATTGAGCCTGCGCACGGCGGCGACATTTTGATCGATTTCGTCGCCTTACGCCCGCGGCGCCTCGCGCTCGCGTTCGCCCGAGCATTGCGGATGATGAGCGAGCCCGGCGGTGGATTGGGCGCTCGCACCACCGTAAAGCAGCACGCCGGCGCCTATCTCACCTTTTTTGAGTATCTCGCCGAGGCTGCGCCGCGGGTCCGTGGGCCTGACGACCTGCGTGCGCTTCACATCGATGGCTTCGAGTCCTGGCTGGAGGCGCGCGGTCTAAAGCCTATTCACCGCCACACTGTGCTGGCCAAGCCCGTCCAGGCGCTCCGTACGCTCGACGCCGAGAGCCCATCTCTACTGGCGCCCGATCTCAAGCAGCGCTTGAGCTTCACGAGCGCGCGTCCGCTTGGCCGTTCGACACCGCGGGATGCATATTCGCCACTTGTGGCGCGCCGATTGCGCGACGCCGCGCGCTCCGACATCGCTGCAATCACCCGCCGCATTGGCTCAGGCCCGATCGCGGCGGCGGAGGCCGGCGTTGGTCAAGCATTGCTGGATCAAGTGCACGCAATGATCGCGCGCGACGGCGTGCTCGGCTATAAGCATCGTTTTGTTGAGGGCCTTCACCGGATTCGTCGCAAAGGCGGCGCGCCGCTGTTCAATCTTCTCACGCATGCGCACGAGCGCCATTATCTCGGCGGCGCTGATCTGGTGCCGTTTCTCGTACTAGTGTCGATCGAGACGGGCTTGGAGATAGAGTGCCTCAAAGCGCTCAAGGTCGATTGTCTCCGCAATCCCAAGCGCGGCACAGTTGAGATCCACTACCTAAAGCGACGCGCTCGCGGGGCCGAGTTCAAGCATATCCGCGTGCGCGACGCTGGTCCGATGACGCCAGGCGGCCTTATCCGCACGATTTTGACGCTCACCGCGCAGGCGCGCCGCTTTCACCCAAGCGACAGCCTATGGATATTCTGGGCTCAGGGCCGCCTGCGCGACGCGATACTTCATCCAAAGTGGACGCTTAATGCTTGGATCAAGCGTCACGATATCCGCGATGACGATGATAACCGCATCAAGCTGGTGATGTCGCGCCTGCGCAAGACGCACAAGGCGCTTTGGTATCTGAAGAGCCAGGGCGAGATCGCGCGCTTTGCCGTTGGTCATACGCCCGAGGTCGCGGTCCGCCACTACGCGGACATCCCTTCGCTTCGGCCTGTGCATGAGGCAGCCGTGATTTCCGCCTTTCAGGACGCGCACGACGCCGCGCTTCGATTGCGCGTTGTCACGCCGCGACAGGAGACTGCGCTGCGGCGCAAGCGGCGCTCGGCCGCGACACTCGATGACGCGCAAGATGTTTGGCTCGCCGGCTGCACCGGCTTCACCAAAAGCCCGTTCGCGCCGGCTGGTTCGCCGTGCCCACATGCGGCCTGGGCATGCCTTGAGTGCCCCAACGCCATCATCACCGCCGCCAAGCTGCCGGCGCTGTTTGCCTTTCTCGATTTCATCGAGCGCGAGCGCGCCGGGCTATCCGCTCCGGAGTGGCGCGCCAAATTCGGTCAGGCGCATGCGCGCATCACCCAGCAGATTCTACCGCAATTTCCCAGGACGGTTCTTGCTAAGGCGAAGGTCGGGCCGCGCTCGCCGCTGCACTTGCCGATCGAGGTCACCGGATGATCGCGGTCGCCGCGCTTCCGGCCTCGCGCCACGCGCTCGACGCCCGCCCCGTGTTGGATAGCGCTCCCTTGCGCGCGGGTTTCTCGCGCGCAGATCTTTCCCGCGTCGGCGACGCCAGTTGGGATTTCTCACCGGCCGTCATGCGCGCCAATGTGCGGCGCTGTCATGTCACCGCGCATTTTTCAGGGTTAGACGATCCTCGCCTTGTTCGAGCCCTCAAGGAGTTTCTCTACGCCAGATTCAATTTCGATTTGCCGGGCGTGCGCATGCGGCTGCCGCCGGCTTCTCTACGGCAATGTTTCAATCGCGCGCGACGCTTCCTTGAGTTCGTTCGCGAGCAGCGCGGCGCCTGCGATCTCAGCCGCGTCGACCAGCCGCTGCTCGACGCCTACTTCGCCTATCTGCGGCGCGATGCTCGCTCACGCGTGCAGGTCGCCTTTCTGCTTCAAACGGCCACGGAGTTTCACCTCTTTGCGTCGCACATGCCAAGCGGAGGATTGGACGTTTCGCCGTGGCGCGGCCGCTCGGCCTATAGTGTCGCCGGCGCGCGTTCGACGCCCGGCGAGTGTAGCACGCCTAGACTGCCCGAGGCGATCGTCGAGCCCTTGCTCGCGTGGTCCATCAAGTACGTGCGGGTGTTCGCGCCCGACATCCTCGCCGCCCGACAGGAGTGGGAGCAGCTTCACCATCGCGCCCAACGCATTCGAGACCACGATGCCAAGCTACCGCTTGTCGAGCGCTGGCAGCGTAGCGCCAAACGCTTCGATGCATTCGTTGATGTCCGCGCCCGATCCGGCCGCGGCGTGCCGATTTGGAGCATAGCCCCCGCTGGCTTCAATATTCGGCGGTTTTCCCAAGCGGTAGTGATCAATCGCGCGCAGATTGAGCTCATGGCTGTGTGCCGCATGAGCAGCGGTCGCCTGCGACGGCTTCAACAGGCCCTCGCCGAGAATGGCGCCGAGCGAGGTGGCTTGGATACGGCCATCTCCATCGATCCCGATACGGGCAAGCCATGGCGCTCTCGCTTCGATATCCGCGCCATCGAGACTGAGGAGCGCATGTTGCAGGCGGCCATCTATGTGGTGTGCGCCTATCTCACCGGCATGCGCGATTCCGAAGTTCAAGCCATGCGCGCGGGCTGCTGCCGCACGACGCGTAGCGAGGACGGCCTAATCCTCCGCCACCGCATCCGTTCGATCGCCTACAAGGGCAAGCGCGCGGCGCCCGAGCATGCCGATTGGATCACTATCGAGCCAGTGGCTGATGCGGTTAAAGTCCTGCATCGCCTCTCAGCCCGTGTGCGTGCGGCGGACGGCGAGGATGGGCTCTGGCGCGTCCTGCATCCAACGCCTGCGTCCAAGACGCACTTATCCGCCGAGATTGTCCGTACGCTCAATGCCTTTCGAGATCACCTCAATTCCCAGTTCGGTGCACCCGAGGCCCCGATCATACCTCCCGGCCCAGACGGTCGCGCTTGGCGCATCACGACGCGGCAGTTCCGACGCACCATTGCATGGCACATCGCCAATCGTCCCTTCGGCGCCGTCGCCGGCATGATCCAGTACAAGCATGCATCTGTCGCTGCATTCGAGGGTTATGCCGGTTCAAGCCGGTCGGGTTTCCGCGCTGAGATCGCCCGCGAGCGCGCGCTTGGCCAGATCGACGACATCATGACCTATTTCGATGCGCACCAGGACGGGCTTTCGCTCTCTGGACCTGCATCGAAGCGCGTGAAGCACTCTCTGGACACGGCCGCGGCGGAGTTATCGCCGCTTCCGGGCGCGGTCGCTGATCGTGCGCGGTTGCGCACGTTGCTCAAAGATCTCGCGCGCTCGCTGCATGTCGGCCCACTGGCTGACTGCTTCTTCGATCCCGCGCACGCACTGTGTCTCAAGCGCGCGACCGACGCTGAGCGCGATACACCCGCCATGGCGCTCTGCGAGCCGACGCGCTGTCCCAACGCCTGCTTCACCACGCGCCATCGCTCCGTCTGGGCCAAAGCGCGTGACGACGCGGCAGCCATGCTCAAGGAGAAGCGCCTCTCTCCGGCACAGCGCACGATCCTCAAGGCTGACGTCGCCCGTTATCGCGGCTTAGTTGACGCCATCGACGCGCCCACGTCTCAACCGATCTCCGACACTTAAGCGGAGCATGCGGCGCTCGCGCCGCCGCGCAACGGCTGACGCCGTCCTCCGCTTCGCTGCGGCCCGTTCGGGTGCGCGCCGGCGCTTTACCAGCGCCGCTTTCAAGGCTCCGCTGTCGGAGATCGGCTCCGGCAGACTTGTCGGAGCTCACCGATGTCATCTTCTCAACGCGCGAGCATCTACGATCGCATCACCGCTGACATTCTCGCTGCCATCGAGCGCGGCGCCGGGACCTGGCGTATGCCTTGGCACCATGACGGCTCTCCCGCAGCACGTCCCATCAATGTCGCCACTGGCGTCGCCTATCGCGGGCTCAATATTCTGGCGCTTTGGGCCGCAGCTGAAGAAGCTGGCTACGCCCACGGCCTCTGGGGCACGTATCGCTGCTGGGCAAAGCTCGGCGCCCAGGTCCGTAAGGGCGAGCGTGCGACGCTCGCCGTATTTTGGAAGCGCACCGAAGGCGGTGACAGCGACGATGGCGATGATAGCGACAAGACAAAGCGCCCGCGCATGTTCGCCCGCGGCTTCTCACTTTTCAACGTAGCCCAGGTCGACAACTATTCTGCGCCTGAGATTCCGCATCTCGCTGAGAGCGAGCGCATCGCCCATGCCGAGGCCTTCATCGCAGCGCTTAAGGTACAGATCGTCGTCGATGGCGACATGGCCTACTATCAGCCTTCAACTGACACGGTTCATCTGCCGCCGTTTGAGCGCTTCAAGGATGCGGTCTCTCATGCAGCGGTGTCGGTGCATGAGCACGCGCATGCTTCCGGCGCCAAGCATCGGCTGGACCGCGATCTGACCGGCCGCTTCGGCTCTTTCAGCTACAGCATGGAGGAAGCGGTCGCCGAGCTGACGGCTAGCTTCATTCTGGCTGACCTCGGTCTCGCGCACGAGCCGCGTCCCGATCATGCTGCATACATTGCATCTTGGATGGAGGTCCTAAAGTCGGACCCGCGCGCAATTTTCACCGCCGCGTCGAAAGCTCAACAAGCCGCCGACTGGATGCACGAGCAACAGCAAATCGAAGATTTGGCGACTACCGAGAGGGAGACGCCGTCGGCGACGGCACAACATGCGGCGGCAGGTTGATGCCCGCATGTTCTTGGATGATCGGATAGATCTTCTTGTATCGCTCCGACGCGAGGTCTGGGCAAAGTTCAGCGATGAGCGACCACCAACTAACCGGGATTGCACCGGTCTGGGTCATGCGGTCGACTGCGACCTGATGCGAGCGTTCGCTCACGCCGCCAGAGCAGTCCTCCACGAACGCCACTTCACGCCGACGGCTTCGCGCAGTCGTCACCGATTGCAGAAGGCTCGTCTCGGTCCAGAGCCCGCACATGATGAGTTTCTTCGGCGCAGTCCGCTCACCGGTCTCTTCGACCGCGCGCCGGAAAGGCTCGCTGCCAAAGGCATCGAACGTGGTCCGTTGGATGAGGTCATCTGCAAAGAGAACGTCTGCGAGCTTTTGAAACAGCGGATCGGCCAAGAGAGCTTGCTTTGGCGCAACGGACGAGACGACGACGGGCATGCCGAGTTCGCGCGCCACCTTAGCTAGGCCAATGACATTGTTCTCGAGCTTCAGTGGTTCAATCGACTGGACCGGAAACAGAGACGGCGTGTGGTCGAGAAACACGACCGCACATTGATCGACTTCAAACCGTGTGAGATCTGACATGCAATTTGCCCTAGTCGTC
>JADLHI010000127.1 GCA_020848895.1 Hyphomonadaceae bacterium | reverse complement strand
TTGGTCTTGAACGCCGTTTGTTCGATGTTGCGTTCGCGGGTGGCGCGGCCGGAGTTGACGTCGATGGCGACGAGCGCTTCGGCCTGGTTGATGACGATATAGCCGCCGCTCTTCAGATGAACGATCGGCGAATAGATCGACTCAAGCTGTTTTTCGACGCCGTGCTTGGCGAAGATCGGCGTGGCGTCCTTCCACAGATGCACGCGCTTTGCGTGGCTCGGCATCAGCATGCGCACGAAGTCTTTGGCTTCCTTGTACGCGGCCTCGCCGTCGACATGCACTTCATCGACGTCTTTATCGTAGAGGTCGCGGATGGCGCGCTTCACGAGCGAAGATTCTTCGTAGATAAGCGCCGGCGCGACCGACTTCATCGTTTCGTCGCGGATGGTTTCCCAGGCGCGCGAGAGATATTCGTAGTCGCGCTTGATTTCGGTCTTGGTGCGCTTGGCGCCGGCGGTGCGGATGATGAGGCCCTGGCCTTGCGGCACTTCAAGATCGGTGGCGATCTTCTTCAGGCGCTTGCGGTCGGTCGCTTGCGTGATCTTGCGCGAGATGCCCCCGCCGCGGCCGGTGTTCGGCATCAGCACGCAATAGCGGCCGGCGAGCGAGAGGTAGGTGGTGAGCGCCGCGCCTTTGTTGCCGCGCTCTTCCTTCACCACCTGGATCAGCATGATCTGGCGGCGGCGGATGACTTCTTGAATCTTGTAGCGGCGCGTCAGGATGCGGCGGCGGCGCTCGTCGCGCGCTTCATCATCCTCTTCTTCGCTCTCGCTCTCTTCTTCCGCCTTCGCCAACTCAGCCTTGATGGCTTCCTGGTCGTCGTGCGGGATGGCGTAATAATCGGGGTGGATTTCGGAGAAGGCGAGGAAGCCGTGGCGATTGCCGCCGTACTCCACAAAGGCAGCCTGCAGCGACGGCTCAACGCGCGTCACCTTGGCGAGATAGATATTGCCTCTGAGTTGTTTCTTGCTGGCTACCTCGAAATCGAAATCTTCAACGCGGCTTCCGTCGAGCACCGCGACCCGGGTTTCCTCCGGGTGGGCGGCGTCGATCAACATTTTCTTGGCCATTAAGGGCTCCGTAAGCGTCGCGCGCCTCCGGGCTTCCGGAACGGGCCGGGGCAGAGGCGGCGAGGCGACGCAAAGTCATTGTGGGCGATCCTGCGCGATCGCGGCCCGGGCCCGATGGGCCTCCGGCGCGTAGATCGATCGCTGTGCGGATCATAAGTCGGCTCCAGTTGACGCCGTCTGAATGGGCGGCGGCTTACGCGTCCGACCTGGGTACGGGGGCTCTAGGTCCGAACGCGGGCGCTTGCAGCGCACCACAGGGCCTGATTTTGCCGGTCCGCAGGGCGGGAGCGCGCCGGGCGCCCTTGGGGATAAGTCCCGGCGGCGCACGCGGCGATGGACGTTACATATGCATGATTTGTCGGGGAGTGGAAGCGCTGGTGGCGCTGGGTCAGTTATCTGGCCGACGCCCGCGCGCCGGCGGTGGCGGAATAAGCTGCGGGCGGACGATGCCGGCGGCGTCCGGGACGGTAACCAAATACGCTGGATTGAGAATGAGCGTCCAGCCGGGGCCGGAGACGCCGCTCGCGGCAGGCGCTGAGACGGTGAGCAGGTTGAATGTGGGGGATATGAGCGCGCCTTCCGTGGCGCGCAGCTCACCCCAAACATCCCGCACCACAAGCCGCTGATAAACGGTTCCAAGGCCCGCCAGGGGCGTGACCTGGTTGGGATCGAATTCGAACTGCATCTGGCCAAGCGGCAATTCCAAGCGGGGGCCGGTAAAGCGGGCCTGCAATTGGGCGATGAGCTGGCGCTGGTTCTCCGCCCGCGCACGTTCTTCCGAGGCGATCTGCTCGCCGCCGTAGCGTCCGGCTTGCCGGTTCAGAGCGCGGCTGGATAGCGGGCGAACGCGCAGCGGCCCGACCAGCAGATCGGACGGCGCCCACGCGCCGAGGTTCGCCCGCCATGAGGGAACGAGTTCGTCCAGCATCAAACCGTAAGCCGGGCCGGTGGCGTACGCGTACGAGCGGGCCAGCGCTTGTTGGGTGTCGGCGGCGGTCAGCGCGCGGGCTGTGTGGAGATGCGCCTGGCTGGCGGCGCCCAAACGCACGCCGGTATAAGCCGCGAGACCTTCGTTGCGATCGAGGCCGGCCTCCGCCGCGGATGCTTCAGGAAAAGTCGCGAGCCGCGCCATGCGGAACGCAATCGCGTCTTTGACGGCGTTGCGCCGGGCGCGCCCGTTCGAGAGCATCGCTGTTGAGAGCGCCCGCATTTCCAGACGCAGAAGAGTGCGGCCGCGTTCGGTTTCAAGATGCGCGCCGACCGCATCCTGCATCGGAAGGCCGATGGAGGCTTGCACGCGATGCCAGGCTTCATGCGCGACAAGCACGCGCCGTGTCGTTGCATCGTCCGGTAACGGACCGACAACCATAATCCAGCGCACGCCGCCCCACTCGATGCTGGTGTTGGCGACCGGCACACCCTGGGGCAGCACGCCAACCCAGCCGCCGCCCGCGGTCGGCGCGAGCACATTCAAGGTGTCGCGTTGCGTGGCCCAGACTTGGCGCGTGCTCGCATCGACAACCAGGAGCGGCCCACACAGGCTGACTCCCCAGAGTTGGCCCGCGTCGGCCGTGCACATTTGCTGAAGCTCGCCCGCGGCGGCGGCTTGAAGGCGATAGTCCTGCGCAAGCGCCGGCGAGGCGCAAACGGAAAGGCACGTGGCGACAATAAAAGCCCGCATGCCGCAGAGTGAACACGGCGTTGACAATTGCTCAAGCCCACCGCGACAGGCGGCGTTCACGGAGGCGTAAGCGGAAACTGTAGTTACCGTTCTATTCACCTAAGTTTTCAACTTGATAGCAAGCGACATCGGCTACTTTCCCGATCTTCATGGACGTTACTCGTCGAGCCTTCGCCTTCTTTGGCGCGACTGCCGTCGGCAGTGTTGCGATGGGCGGCCGCGCGTTCGCGGACGCGCCCTCGTCGATCCGCGGCGTGCTTGTTCAGGACGCCGGCGCGGCGGCGCGCGTGACGCTGGCGCTCGATCGCCCGGCGCAGGCGCGGACGTTTTTCCTCGGCGAGCCGTCGCGGTTCGTGATCGATGTCGCTAACGCGCAGTTCGCGCTGCCGGGCGGCGCCAGCGGCCAAGGACCCGGCGCCGGCGTGGTGCGCCGTTTTCGCTATGCCGCGCAGGCCAATGGCGTCTCGCGCATCGTGCTCGATCTTGAAGCGCCGGCGAACCTGGTGCGCCAGGAACTTGGCGGACGCCGTGACGCGGCCATCAGTTTCGATCTTGCCGCCAATGCGCCGTTCACGCCGGCGCCCGCGCCGCTCCAACGCGCGGGCCGCGATCAGCGGCGCCGCACGATCGTGATCGACGCCGGCCACGGCGGCCGCGACCCAGGCGCTGTTGGCGTTACCGGCACGCGGGAGAAGGACGTTGTGCTGCATTGTGCGCTGATGGCGCGCGATGCGCTTGAGCACCGTGGCTATCGCGTTGCGCTGACGCGTGACGCCGACAATTTCGTTGAGCTTGAAAACCGCGTCCGCTTTGCGCGCGAGCAGCACGCGGACTTGTTCATCTCAATCCACGCCGATGCGAGCCCTAATCGCGATACGACCGGCGCGTCGGTCTATACGCTCTCGGACAGTGGCGCGAACCGGGCGCAGAACATGATGGCGTCACAGAACTGGGACCTCGATCTCGGCGACACCCGCAACTCGCTGGCCCGCGACATTCTGGTGGACCTGGCGCAGCGCGATACGACCAACCGTTCGGCGCAGTTTGCGCAGACAGTTATCCCGAAGCTCGGCGAAGTTGCGCCTTTGGTGCGGAATACCCACCGCAGCGCTGGGTTCTTCGTCCTGCTCGCCCCGGACGTGCCGGCGGTATTGATTGAAACCGGTTTTTTGAGCAACGCCGCCGACGAGCGCCGTTTGGCCGACGCGCGCGCTCGCGAGCGTATGGCCGACGCCATGGCCCAGGCCGTGGACGCCTATTTCGCGCCGCCGGCCCTCTATGCGGCAGCCGACTAAATCTGGCGCGAATCTTAAGCTAAATCCGCTACATTCAAGGCGCTGTCCTGGCCTTACTCGCGCCTCATTACGAGGCGAGGCCGGGCGGCTTAATCACTAGGCGCGCAGAAGCGGGGCGCAATGTCGCGAACAAGTTCTTACGACCGCGGTTGGGACCACGAAGAGTACGACGACGATGAGTATGATCGTCGCGACTATCGCGAACCGGGCGGCGGTGGCGGCGGCGGTCTCCCGTGGCGCAAGATTCTGATCGGCTTTGGCATCGCGGTCGCGGCCGGCGTGCTGGCGGTGATCATCTTCCTGATCGCGGCGCTGCAGGGCCTGCCAAGTCTCGAAGACCTGCAAGACTATCAGCCGCCAGTGACGAGCCGCGTTCACGCCGGCGACGGCGCCTTGGTGGCCGAGTTCGCGCGCGAGCAGCGCGTGTTCGTGCCGATCGAGCAGATTCCGGATCACGTGAAGAACGCGTTCGTCGCGGTTGAGGACGCGCGCTTCTTCGAACACTCGGGCATCGACTATCAGGGTCTGGCGCGCGCGGTTTTGCGCATCCCGCTCGATGTCATTCAAGGACGCCGCATTCAGGGCGCTTCGACGATCACCCAGCAAGTCGCCGGCAACATGCTGACGGGCCGCGCCGCCGCGTGCTCGGGCGGCGTTGGCGGCATGTTCTGCGCGATTTGGACAAAGCTGCGCGAAGGCCTGGTCGCGCAACGCATCGAACGCGTGCTCGACAAGGATCGCGTGCTCGAACTTTATTTGAACCAGATCTATCTCGGTAACCGCGCCTATGGCGTGGCCGCGGCGGCGCTCAACTATTTCGACAAGCCGCTTTCCGATCTCACGGTTTCCGAGGCTGCCTACCTCGCCATTCTGCCCAAGGGGCCGGCGAACTATCAGCTGCCGCGCAACCGCGAACGCGCCATCGATCGGCGCAATTATGCGATCGGGCGCATGCTGGAACGTGGCTACATCACCGAAGCGCAAGCCGCCGAAGCGCGCGCGGCCGATCTTGAAGTGCACAACCGTCTGGCGGGCGATCAATACATCGCCGCTTCGCATTTCGTCGAAGAAGTGCGCCGCCAGGTGCAGGATCAGTACGGCGAACGGGCGCTCTACGACGGCGGTCTCTCGATCCGCTCGACCATCGACACGCGCTTGCAACTGGCAGCTGCGCAATCGCTGCGCCGCGGGTTGGAAGATTACGATCGCCGCCATGAATGGCGTGGCCCGATCAGCTCGGGCGACGCCGCGGGCGATGTGCAGGCGCAATTGCGCGAAGCAGCGGCGGCGCCGCAGCTCTCCGGTTGGCTCCGGGCCATGGTCACCGCGACCGGCAACGGCGCAGTGACGCTGACGGATGAGAATGGTCAAACTGGCCGCGTTGGCGACAACGATGCGCAATGGGCCGCCCAGGGCGCCCGCCGCGAAGGCGCGCGCGCGCTACGCCGCGGCGCCATCGTCTATGCGACGCGCGCCGCAAACGGCCGCTATAATTTGAAGCAAGTGCCGCAAATCCAGGGCGCGCTTGTCGCCATGGACCCGCACACTGGCCGTGTGCTGGCGATGGTCGGCGGCTATTCGTTCAATGAATCGAGCGGCCTCAACCGCGCGACGCAAGCGCAACGGCAGCCGGGATCTTCGTTCAAGCCGATCGTCTATGCGGCGGCGCTCGATTACGGTCTGACGCC
>JADLHI010000126.1 GCA_020848895.1 Hyphomonadaceae bacterium | reverse complement strand
TCGATGATCATCAGCCCGAGATCGCGGAACTTCATCGTCTTCGACAGCAAAGCATGCGTGCCGACGACGATTTCGACCGTGCCGTCCGCGACCGCGGCCTTGGTCTCATTGGCTTCCTTTGCCGTAACGAGACGCGAAAGCTGCCGCACGCGCACCGGCAACCCACGGAAGCGATCCGAGAACGTGCGGAAATGCTGGCGGCAAAGCAACGTCGTCGGCGCAACCACCGCGACCTGTTTGCCCGTCATCGCCACCAGGAACGCCGCGCGCAGCGCCACCTCTGTCTTGCCAAAGCCAACATCGCCGCAGATCAAACGATCCATCGGCCGCCCCGCCGCGAGATCACCGACGACATCGTCAATGGCGGCGAGCTGGTCGTCGGTTTCTTCGTACGGGAACCGCGCGCAGAACTCGTCCCAAAGCCCTTCCGGCGGTGCCACCGGCTCAGCGACGCGCGTGGCGCGAAGCGCGGCGATCCGGAGCAGCTCTTCCGCCATGTCGCGCAAGCGCTGCTTCGCACGGGCCTTGCGGCTCTGCCAAGCAACGCCGCCCAGCTTATCCAGCTGCGCCTCGGCATCCTCCGCGCCGTAGCGCGAGACCAGTTCAATATTCTCGACCGGCAAATACAGTTTGTCGCCGCCGTGATACGTCAGATCCAAACAATCATGCGGTGCCCCCGCAACATCGAGTGTCTTCAAACCCTCGTAGCGCCCGACACCGTGATCCTGGTGGACGATGAGATCACCTTGGTTCATCGCAGCCGCTTCCGCGATAACGCTTGTGGCTTTGCGGCGTTTGCGTGGACGCGCCAGGCGATCGCCCAAGATGTCCTGCTCGGCGAGCAGCGCGAACTGATCGGTCTCGAAGCCGTGTTCGATTGGCAGCACCGCGAGCGCGTGCGCGCCCTTCGGCAACGCAGCGCTGTGTCGCCAAGAGTCACTGCGCACCACGGCCTCCACGCCGTGATCGCTCAGCACGCCGGCAAGACGCTCGGCGGAGCCTTCAGACCACGCCGCGATGACGACGCGCTTCTTGGCCTTGGTCAGCGCTTCGATGTGCTTGGCCGCGACCTCGAAGACGTTGACGTCAGCGGTGTTGCGTTCGGCGGCAAAGTCGCGACCAGGGCGGCCGCCGAGATCGAGTTGCTTCTTGGCGTCGGTATCGAAGTGCGTGAAGCGGCGCACGACGCGGGTGGTGAGCGCCGCGGCCAGCGCGCTTTCATTCAAATACAGAAGATCGGGTTCAGGCGCACGAAACAGCGCACCGCCGCGCGGGATCGGCGCGGTCTTGCGCGAATCGTAATGATCCTTGGCGGTTTCGACGCGTTCCTTGATGGCATCTTCAGCCAGCGCATCAAACGCAACCAGCGTGTTTTCACCCGCATAATCGAACACCGTTTCCAGCCGCTCGTAGAAGAACGGCAGAAATTGTTCGACGCCCTGGCGGCGGATGCGCGCGCTGACGCTGTCGTAGAGGGGATCGCTGACTGCGCCGAACGCCTGGGTGAAGCGGCGGCGGAATTGCAGCACGGTCAGTTCATCCAGCAATACTTCGCTCACCGGCGTGAGCAGTGCTGTCTTGAGCTTGGCTTTCGAGATTTGCGTTTCGGGATCGAAGCTTCGGATCGTTTCCAACACATCGCCGAAGAAATCGAAGCGATATGGCTCGGCGGCGCCCGGGGGGAAAACGTCGATCAAGCCGCCGCGCACGGCAAACTCGCCCGGCGCGCGCACCGTGGAAGCGCGATTGTAGCCGTTGACGACGAGATAGCCCTCAAGCTGGTCCATCGAGGTTTCGTCGCCGGCCGTCGCAGCAAACGAACCTTGCGCCAAGCGCTGGCGCGGCGGCACGCGCTGCGCAACCGCCGACGCGGTCGCCACCACCAGCAGCGGCGCATCCTTCTCATCGCGCCGCGCCAGTTGTGTCAGCGCAGCGCAGCGTTGAGCGGCGACAGCCGCCGCCGGTGAAATGCGGTCGTACGGCAGCGTGTCCCACGCCGGCAGACGCAGCGTCTCCAGTTCGGGCACGAAGAACTTCGCCGCCGCCTCGAATTGCGACGCGCGCGTTTCGTCACGGGCCACGAACAGCGTGACGCCGCCGCGCAGACGCGCCGCCTCCGCCAGGCCCGCCGCATCCACCCCCTCGGGCGCGCCGGACACCACCAGCGCGTCTTTCGACTTCGCCAGCGTCTCGATCAGTTTTTGGGGTAGCGCTGGGTCTTTCATCAGTCCGGTTTGGTGCTCAGTTCGAAACGGAACGCGCGAATCGACGCCAACACCGGCGTGTCATGTTCACGCGGTGCGGGCGCCTGTTCTGTCAGCCACTCGTAGACCTCCTGATCGGGGGCATCGAGCAGCGCCTCAAACGCGTCCAAACCGGTTTCGTCGAGATCGGCAAGATACCGGTCCGCGAAACCGCCCAAAATCAAGTCAATCTCCCGAAATCCCCGGCGCCACGCGCGGAATTTGAGCTTCTTGCGGCGGTCGTCCATGGGCCCCGAGACAGATGGTTGGAGTAGGCAAAACGCGAGGGGGCCGCGCTATAACCCATATGGGACGCAGAGTCAGCGTCGCCAGAGTTGAGATGACCGAAGCCGCCCCTTCCCCCGCGAAAGCTGTGCAAGACGCGCTGCTGGCGCCCGTGCGCACGTTAAAGGGCGCGCGGAAGGATACGCTCGACCTGATCGCGAAAGTCGCCGGCGGGCGCCTGGTGCGCGACCTCGTATTCCTGCCGCCGAACAGCGCCATCGACCGGCGCCTGCGCGTGCCGATCGCCGAGACCAACGAAGGCGACATCGCCACCATCGAAGCTGAAGTCGATGCGCACATGCCGGGGTACAAGAATTTGCCCTATCGCATCAGACTGCGTGACGAGACCGGCTTTCTCACCGTCGCCTATTTCCGTGGCAACGAGGACATGCTGCAGCGCATGTGGCCAGTCGGGCAGACGCGCCTGATCAGCGGTGAGATCAAGATGTATGACGGCATGCGCCAGATGCTGCATCCCGATCACGTCGTCGATCCGAGCAAAGGCGAAGCGCCGCCTAGCGTCGAGCCTGTCTATCCGCTGACCCAGGGCCTCGCCGGCCGCACGCTCGCACGCACATTGCTGGCCGCGCTCGATACTGTGCCCGAGGCGCCAGAATGGCTCGAACCTTCAACCGTGAAGGCGCATGATTGGCCGGACTTCCGCACCGCGCTTGAGCACATCCACCGCCCCGCCTCCCCGGATGATGTGCTTCCACAAAGCGCCTTCCGCACGCGCCTTGCCTATGACGAACTCTTCGCGCGCCAATGTGCGCTGCGGCTGCGCCGGCAACATCGCCGCAAAGAGCCGGGCCGCTCGATTCTCGGTGACGGGCGGCTCTCCAACAAGATGATCGAAAGCCTCCCCTTCTCGCCCACCGGCGCGCAGCGGCGTTCGGTCAACGAAATCTACGCCGACATGAGCGAGCCCGCGCCGATGCTGCG
>JADLHI010000125.1 GCA_020848895.1 Hyphomonadaceae bacterium | reverse complement strand
GCGCAAAGAGCAGCGCGCGCGGCCGATCCACCGATTCTTGGGGTCGCATCTCCCAGACTTCGCCCGCCATCGCGGCAAGAGCCTTAGCGGTGTCCATGTCCGCGGCGGCAAACGCCGTCACGATATGGCAGTTGTCGAGAATGACGTTGTCGCGGCCATAGGCGCGCGTGATGTGATTGAGGCTCTGGCAGACCAAATAGGATTTGAGCCCATAGCCGGCCATCGCGCCCATAGCCGTCTCGAAGAACGGCATCCGGCCGAGTTGGGGAAACTCGTCGAGGACGAGCAGTAGAGAATGCTTCTTTTCGCGCCCCTGCGCGTCTTGCGTCTGCTTCTCCATCAGCGCGCGTGCGATCTGGTTCAGGATAAGCCGCATCAACGGCATGAGGCGCTGCGCGTCCGACGGCGGCGGCTGCAGAAAGAGCGTCACCGGCATTGCGCCGCACATCAGATCACCAACGCGGAAATCTGAAGTCGCCGTCTTCGCGGCCACGATCGGATCGGCGAACAGACCGAAGAAGCTCTCCGCCGTCGCCTTGACGCCCGATTGCAAGCGCTCCTCGCCCGCGAGGAAACTCTCAGCGGCGTGCAGGACTTCAGGATGCACCTCCGGCATGTTCGTCGCCGGATTGCGCCGATGCAGCGTCGTGCGCATTTCGTTGGCAGTGGTCTGCAGATCGCGCAGCTTCTCGCGCACGGTCGCTAGGTTCTTTCGCGAGGGCGGTTCGGCGTAAAGAACGTGCAGGATCAGGCCGACGATCACCTGCTTGGCGGAGCGGTCCCAGAAATCCTGATGCCGCCCATCGCCGGCGGGATCGACAATAATCTCGACGATATTCTGAACGTCGCGCACTTCATCGGCGCCGAGACGCACTTCGAAGAGCGGATTGAACGCAATGGAATCTGCGCGTGTAGGTGCGAAACGCAACACCGGACCAAGCGTTTCGCGAAAACCAGCAGTCCCCGGAAAGCCGACGCGCGGATCGCCATCGGCGAGCTCGCCCTTCACGTCGAGCACCAAGGCAGACCGTGGCCAAGTCAGCAGCGTCGGCACGACATGGCCGCGGCCCTTGCCCGACCGAGACGCGCCGACGAGCAATTGATGCTCCGGTCCGTCGAAGCAAAGAATCTCGCCAGCGAACTTGCCGAGCACGGTCCCCTGGGCTGCGAACAATCCAGCGGCTTCACAATCGTCGAAGCCGCCCCAGGCCAAAGCGCCGAATGGTTTGAGACCGCGCGACTTTACCAGCGCGCTCGCCGCGACCACCGCCGCAACGGCGACACTCGCAAAAGTGATGAGGCGCGAGATCGCGAATGGCCGCGCAAAGCGCTCGGCCCAGCGCGCATCCCAGCCAATGACCGACCACGGCGCATAAATGCGTATCTCGCCGATCGTGAGAAGTGGCTCCCCGAGCGCGGGTTGAAAGGCGAACACGTGCGCGAGAAATTGCGTCGCGGCGGTGAAGCCTACGATCATCAAGATCAGCGCGCTTGCGATACGCCAGCCCATCGCCCCTCTCCGAAACCACGCCAATACGGAGCGGAATACGGGGCGATCTCACGCGGACCCTGGACTTCCCGCGAGGCCTTTCATTTGCCTGGATGGCAACGCCGATTGAGCACCTTCACGATCAAGAAAAGTAACCTCATTCATTGGTGACTACTCACCAATCCCCAATCGCGGCCCCTGCGTCCTTTTGCAAGCTGGTCTAATCGCGGCGGATGCGGGGTCTGCCACAACGCTGGAGGCGCCGGTTTGATTCGGCACAATCCCAAGCGAGGACAAGGGGGCGGGACCATGGAGACGCTGGGGGCAATCCGGAATTTTTATGCTGTGTGCGAGGGCGCACAATCGATCACAGAGGTGGAAGCTGCTCTCTATGAAGCCGCCGCCCAGACTGGCTTTGAGCACGTCTCCTATTTCTGCGGCGGATCACCAACCCAGCCTAACTCCGGAATCCTGTTGACGAATTACCCGCCCACATGGCGTCGGCATTATTCAGACCGTCGTTATGATCGCATCGACCCGATTATCTGTCGCGTGCATCGCTCGGTCGATCCGTTCGTTTGGAGTGATCCGCTTGTCCGCGCCGGGATGTCGCCAAAACAATTGCGGATGATGGACGAAGCGAAGGCATTTCGGCTCGGCGATGGCTATGCCGTTCCCGTGCATTCGAGCATCGATGTGCGAGTCGCATGCGTCTTTGCGTCAGAACACGGCGACTTTGAGCCCGCGTCTTGCAAGGCGATGCGACGCATCTCCATCATTGCCCATGAACATGTGGCGCGCCTAGCGCGCTTGTCTGACGGGCGTGGAGAAGCGCCAGCATTGTCGGAGCGCGAGCGGGTCTGTCTTGGCCTTTACGCTCAAGGCCTGGGCGATTCCGAAATTGCCGCGAGATTGGGCATCCGCCTTCCGACCGTCCGACGGCACCTGGACTTGGCGAAGCAGCGATTGAAGGTGAGTAGCCGGCCAGAGGCGTTGGTTCGCGCCCTGTTGACTCGCCAGATCGCCCCTTTTTAGGGTCGCACAATGTTCCCGTTCGGGAAATTTCAGAGCATTTGGCGACCCAAGGGCCTCGATCTTTCCCGATCGGTAAAGATTTAGCTTGATAACGGTGGTAACGGCCCCATATTCCCGATCGGGAAAGAAACGAACATGACACCGATCCAATTCGGCGAAACCATCCGTAAGGCGCGGCGCGCTATCGGCCTCCGCCAGGACGAGCTCGCGGGCGCCGCCGGCGTCGGTCTGCGCTTCATCGTGGATCTGGAGGCGGGCAAGCCCACCGCCCAGATCGGCAAGGCGTTGGCCGTGCTCGATGCTCTGGGCTGCGAAGTCCGCATCGACGCGCCGAGCGCGCGGTCATGAAGAGCGCCCTCACCGTTTGGTGGGACGGCGCCATTGTTGGCACGCTGCGCCTCGACGAGCACGGCGATACGACGTTCATCTATGCGCCCGATTGGCTTGCCGATCCGAACGCGCCCGCGCTGTCACGGTCGCTTCCCAAGCAAGCCGAGCCATTCGATCGTCGGCGCACGCGCCCGTTCTTCGCGGGTCTGTTGCCAGAAGAAGCGCAGCGAGACGCTGTCGCGCGCGCGCTCGGAATCTCGAAGGGAAACGATTTTGCTTTCCTGAAAGCGCTCGGCGGCGACGTGGCCGGCGCGCTGACCTTGTGGCCTGAAGGCGAAACACCGCCGATCTACGACGGCGCGGTCGCACACGAACCGCTGGGCGACAACGCGTTGGTCGATTTGCTGGACGCTTTGCCGACCCGTCCGTTTCTCGCGGGCGATGAGGGCTTGCGGCTTTCGCTCGCCGGCGCGCAATCGAAGATTCCGGTCGTGCTCGTTGACGGACAGGTCGCGCTGCCCGCGCCCGGTCAACCGACGACGCACATCCTCAAGCCGCCCATGACGCGGTTTACCGCGACCACCGAAAACGAAGCCTTCGCCATGCGCTTGGCCGCCGCCATCGGCTTGCCTGTCGCCGCCGTCGAACCGCGGTGCATCAAAGATCGGCCCTTCCTGCTGGTGACACGCTACGATCGCGTCATTGATCCGTCTGGCGCGGCCCATCGCCTGCACCAAGAAGACTTCTGCCAAGCATTGGGCATTCCGCCGGAACACAAATACGCCGCTGAGGGCGGACCGACGTTCAAGGTCGGCTTTCAATTGCTGCGCGACGCGACATCACGCCCCGCACTTGAGGTGTTGAAGCTTCTCGATGCAGCGATCTTTCAATTGATCGTTGGCAATGCGGATGCGCACGGCAAGAATTACAGCCTGCTCTATGGTCCGGATGGAACGGTGTTAGCGCCGCTCTACGATTTGATGTGCACGATCGCCTATCCCGATGTGGCCCCGAAACTCGCCATGAAGATTGCCGGTCTCGCGACAATCGAGGACTTGAAGATGGCGCCCTGGACGCAGTTTGCGTCCGATACAGGGCTTGGTGGCGCTTTCGTTAGACGACGGACTGCGGAACTAGCAGCCGCGTCAATCAATCAAGCACACAGCGTAGCGGACTCTATTGTTATGCAGGGATTCGACGCCCCCGAACTCAGCCGGTTTGCGAACATCGTGATGCAACGGGCTGAAGCTGTGGCGGCGTCCGTTTGAGAGTGAACACGCCTGCCATCTCCGCGTCGCGTCATCGCCAGGGCCGCGCTTAGCTCGTTTTTCTTAACGCCCGCGCGGGCGCGCGTCGAGGGACGCTCCGCTCTTCGCCCTCGACCCGCCCCCTCTCCGCGGGCGTCTTTTCACCAGGGTCGCACGCGCGGCCCCGGCGAAGCACTTTGCCGCCGGGAAGTTCTTGGAGACTTCCCATGTCAATCCTACAACTCATTCCGCTCAATCGCCTGATCGTCAGCCGGCTCAATGTCCGGCGGACGGATCGCAAGGCCGATATCGACGCCTTGGCGGCTTCCATCAGCGCGCACGGCGTGCTTCAAAATCTGGCCGTGACCCCTACCGAGACCGACAAGTTCGAGGTTGTCGCGGGTGGCCGACGCCTCGCAGCGCTCAAATCGCTCGCGAAGGCCGGCGCGATCGCACGCGACTTTCCTGTGCCCTGCCAGATCATCGAGTCCGGCGATGCGAACGAAGTCTCTCTTGCGGAAAATGTGCAGCGCGTGGCGATGGACGCCATGGACGAAGTCGACGCGTTCTCCTCACTCGCCGAGGCCGGGCAATCTGTTGATGACATCGCGCGGCGGTTTGGCATCGGCGCTCGGCACGTTGAGCAACGTCTGGCGCTCGCAGCGTTGTGTCCGAAAATCAAGGCCGCGTATCGGCGCGGGGATGTAACACTCGATTCCGCGCGCGCCTTTTGTCTCGTGGACGATCATTCCAAACAGGAAGCGGTGTTCAAGTCTTTGTCGAAGCCGATCACCCATCCGGGATCGGTTCGCAGCCAGCTCATGCAAGGACGGATGCGCCACACCGACCGCTTGGCCCGTTTCGTGGGGCTGGAAGCCTATGAAGCAGCCGGTGGAACGCTGAAGCGTGATCTGTTCGAGACAGACGGCATTTATGTCGATGACCCCGCGCTCATCAACAAGCTGGCGCATGACCGGCTAGATGCCGTGCGTAACGATGCTCTTTCGCAAGGCTGGGCCTGGGTTGAGGTCAATATCAACCAGCATCGATTCGAGAGCGCCTACGGTGCACGCATCCAACCGACTCGGCGCACGATGACGGAGGAAGAACAAGCCGAAGCCGATCGCCTCGCTGAAGAGATCGAAGCGCTCGAAGAGGCGCTGGATGAAGCGGACGACGATGACGAGCGTTGGGCGCGGGTCGATGCCGCCAGCGCCGAACTGGAAACCCTCCGCGCAACCACGCAGGAATGGGACGTCGAGATGAAGCGACACGCCGGCGTCATCCTCTCCATCGGCCACGACGGCGCGACGAACTACGCCTATGGCGTGGTGCGTAAGGCCGATCAGAAGAAGATCAACGACATCCGTCGGCGTCGTGAGTTGGAGGAAGCGAAACGTAATCGGTTAAACGCGTCCAACCTCGACGGCGACGCCGATCATGCTGACGAGGATTCGGGACTTGGCGACGACGCCGATTGCGTCGCTGGCCTATCCGAAGCAGTACCACGTCTGCCAAAGGCTCTCATGTCGGAACTTACGCTCGCGCGCACACGGGCAATCCGGCTTAAGGTCAGTCAAAATCCTGACATGGCGCTTTCCCTGTGCGTGTTCGCGCTGGCGCGGTCGAGTTTCGCGCACCAGACCGCGCACGGCATTGATGTGCGCGCCGAAACCGCTGGAATCTCCGATCATGAGGCGCTGGAGGAAGCCCGGTCTGCGCTCGCGGGCCATTCACCAAGCGCTGAGTCCGATCTGCTCGACTGGTGTATGACCCAATCGAGCATTGACCTTCAAACCACGCTGGCCTTGCTAGTCGCAGAGACCATCGACCTCCGCCACGAAGGCATCGGTGTAGCGGATCGCCGCTTACAGGCCATCGGCGATAAAATAGCCACCGCCCTCGACTTGGATATGACGCGATTCTGGAGGGCCGATTTGGCGTTCTGGAGCTGTCTGCCAAAGGCGACGTTGCTTGACACGCTTGCCAACTCTCCCGCGTTGGTGGCGCTCGATGACCGCGAACGGACGACGCTCCTCAAGGCGCATGCCAAACTTAAGAAGGACGCCTTGGCGATTGCGGTTGATCAAACGCTTGAAGGTACTGCCTGGCTTCCGGAGCCATTGATCACGCCTGTTGAGACGCCTCTCTACGAAGTCACCGATGCAGGCGTGGAGGCGCTTGAGGCGGCGTGAGCACCGATATGCGGGTCCGGTCCATTCGCCGGACTCGCACCTTACCATATAAGCGTCGGCCAGCACTTGCCAGATCATGGAAATGCACCTCGACATCCGCAAGCGCCTTGTCAACGAACGCACCGTGCAACGCGGCGCGGTGGAGGCCCAAGCGCGGAAGGCCGGGCTGCGCTCATTGTTGTTCCGCTGAAGTCTCTGCCGGCTCGCATCCCTAGGCGCAAAGTCTTGGCCTGACATCAAACTCAACAGCCGCGGACTTGTTGGCCCGCAAGGTTGGTTATGGCCGAACCAGCGTCCTTTTCGAGCTGATCGGCGCGCGATACGAGCGTCGCTCCATGCTGATCACCGCCAACCAGCCGTTCAGCAAATGGGGACGCACCTTCCCTGATCACGCCATGACACTGGTGCCATCGCAACGGGCCGCTGGCCCAAAATGCCACCACTCTGTCCCAGCCTGTCCTCTGCAAGCCCGGTCCCGCCCGCTAGGTTTGTGCGTTCAAACAAGCCGTTCCGGACACGACGGATTGGGAAACGGGGGAAACAAGATGCGTGCGAACCAGTTTAGTCGGTTGTTGCTGTCCGGCGTCTCACTCGCGGCGATGGGCGCCTTGAGCCCAGCTCTGGCGCAGACCGAAGACGTCTCCGACGAGATCATCGTTACCGCGACAGGCCGTGCCGCTGCGATCCAGGATGTGCCGGTCTCCGTTACGGCCCTAACCGGGGAGCAGCTAGAGAATAGCGGAGCGCAGGATCTCCGCGACCTCACCCAGGTGGCCCCGTCGTTTGAAATGAGTTCCGGCCAAGGCTCGCACGCCACGACGGCGCGGGTGCGCGGCATCGGCACCGGCGCCGACAACGCCGGCTTTGAGGCTGCCGTGGGCATCTTCATTGACGGCGTCTATCGCGCACGTCCCGGCGCGGCATTGGCCGATCTTCCCGATCTCCAACGAGTCGAAGTGCTGCGCGGTCCGCAAGGCACCCTGTTCGGCCGCAACACCTCTGCCGGCGCCATTAGCGTCGTGACCACCGGTCCGGATTTCGAACCTGGCATGTTGATCGAAGGCACTTTCGGCGTCGATGACCTCGAAGAAGCTGGCGCGCGCGCGATGGTGAATGTTCCGGTCAACAACAGCCTCGCCTTCCGGATCGACGGCGCGGTGCGCGCCCGAGATGGCTATATCACCGACCTCATTTCTGGCGATGACATCAACAATCGCAATCGCTGGTCGGCGCGTGCCCAGGCGCTCTGGGACATCTCCCCGGACGCCTCACTGCGCGTGATCGTCGATGGCTCTCAGACTGACGAGGCGTGTTGCGCGATTACGCCGGTTGCCTACGGGTCCACTCAGACCGCGATCACGTCGATCGTGGGACCAACTGCCAGCCCGGCGATCAATGTTGGGGGACGGAGCCTGACCGTTACACCGGCGCTTGCCGGCTTGGTGGCGCTCGGCCCGGGCCTTCCCGCTCAGCCCGGCGGCGCGGCGCGCAATTTCGGCGAAGCTGCCGACGATTTCGGGGTTTCGGCGCAGCTGGACTGGCGGATTGGCAGTGTGAACCTGACCTCGATTACAGCATGGCGCGACTGGACCATCGATCGGAACCAGGACATCGATTTCAATCTCATCGACATCACGTACCGCTACGGCGACAATATCGGTGTCCAAAATTTCACGCAGGAGTTCCGCCTGCAGGGCGAAACCGGACGCGTAAACTGGCTAGTTGGCCTTTTCTACTCCGACGAGACCGTCGATAATGTCAACCATATCCAGACCGGCCAACACTATAGCCTCTACGGCAATGCGCTGGCTATTGGCGCGACGCTGCCGCTCGCGGCAATTGGCGGCCCCGCGGCTGGCTGCGAACTCTACGACTCGTCTGCCGCAGCCGAGCCGGATTCGCGTCCGTCGTTGTTTTACTGTCTAAGCGATAATCCCGCGACGCCGGGTGTGTTCGATCCTAATGCCGGCCTCGCCGGCATCTACCTCTCCGGCAACGTTTCAGGGCAAGGTCAGCAGCGCGACGCCTGGCAAACGAACACTCAAAGCATCTCGCTGTTCACGCACGACGAGATCAACATCAGCGACCAGCTCATGCTGACGTTGGGCCTTCGCTACACCGACGAAACCAAGGATGTCGCCGCAGACCTCTTCTCGACCTCGACATCGTGCGACTCGCTGCGCGCAGTCGAGATCGCGACCGATCCCTTTTTCGGCGGCGCCGCCGACGGCGTAGGCTTCGTCGAGGTGCTGCAATCCTCCGCTGCCGGCGCGCTGATGAACATCGCCTGCAACCCGGTGGTCAATCCGATAGCCAATGGCGCCTGGTCGGGATCGCGCGCGGAGACCGAATGGAGCGGAACCGCTTCCCTCGCCTATCACATCAACGACGACGTCATGTTGTTTGGCGGCTATTCCCGAGGCTATAAGGCAGGCGGCTACAACCTCGAGCGCTCGGGCTTTTCGCTTCGGCCCGACACGACATCGGCCACGGTTCTCAATATCGAGCAGACAGGCTTCGCGCCCGAATACACCGACGCTTACGAGATCGGCTTGAAGTCGACGGTTTTCGGGGGCACGACGACGCTCAATCTCACTGCCTTCTATCAACAGATCCACGACTATCAGCTCAACGCCTTCAACGGCTTCAGTTTCATCACGCGCAACGTGCCCGAACTCGTTTCGCAAGGGGCGGAGCTCGAGTTCAGCACACGGCCCGCGGAGGGGCTGACCATCAATGGCGGCGTCAGCTACACGGACGCGTATTTCGACAGCACCGTGGTTTTCAATCCGATCCAGCCGACGGGCAACACGGTCACGGCCGGCGATCCACTCGCCTTCGCGCCCGAATGGGTGGCAACGGGCTCGATCACCTATGAGATGCCACTCGGTGGCGACATTCGCGCGCTGTTCTATCTCGACGGTCGCTGGAATAGCGACTATCGCACCCAAACGCTCGCCCGCGATCCGCTCGGACGCACCGATAACGTGGCTTTTGCCATCTTCAATGGCCGCATCGGCATCGGTCCGGAGAACGAACGCTGGTCGGTGGAGTTCTGGGGCCAGAACCTCACTGACGAACTCTACTATATCGGCGCATTCGTCCCACCAACTCAGAATGGGTTCGCCGTCTATCCGAACGAACCTCAGACTTACGGCGTGACGCTTCGGGCGAGGTACTAAGCGCGATACACGCGCCTGCGCATAGGGTTTTGGAGCGAGTGCCGAAGCGGCGTGGCTGATCCTCCCAGACGGCTACGAACTTGCCTCCCGGCGTAAGCCGGGAGGCCTCTTAGTGCAGAGCGAGCAGCGCAACGCGTCTGGCTGGACACAACGAGCCGCTTGCCTCGCGCGCGCTCAGGTTACGGGCGGCTTAGACCAACGCCGACGCGCGCGCGACAGGCTCGTCGGCTCGCTATAGCCCAAAGCATTTGCCAGTTCGGCGCGTGAGATCATATTTGAGTTGGCGAGTTCGTCGGCGCGCTGCTTCAGCACGGTTTCGAGAATTGAACGATAGGATACGCCGTGTTCTGCAAGCCGTCGCGCAAGCGTGCGTCGGGCCATCCCAAGCAGGCGCGCGGCCTGAGCGACCGGAAGCCGCTCATTGTGGCTGTAGAGGAGCAATTCTAGTCGCAGCGGTAGCAGGTCCACTCCAGCAACGCGTTTCGCCGCGGTCTCCAGTTCGGCCACTGAGCACGCGAGCAAGTCATGATCAGCGAACGGCGAGCGCCGGGCGCAGAGTTCAGCAGGAACAATTATGGCGCTCGCCCGGCTTGAGAAGGTCACCTCACCGGGCAACGCCGAACGCAATTTTTCCGCGTAGTCGGGCGTGGGCCAAGCGATATCGAACCGAAGGCCTCGTGTGTCGCCTTGAAAAATCTCCGCAAGTATCGACCCTATACTCAGCATCGCCACCATCAGTCGGGAGCGCCATGCGACTGGTGACATCGCAACACCCGGGGAAAGCACGACGTCTCTGTGAAACTCCGTTTTCTTTGAACGAAGCACCAAGCAAGGCGCCCGCACGTGCGCAAAGCGTGTAATGATCTCAAGACTTTCTCCAACGTCGGGGGCGCTCCGCGCCGCCACTTCAAGCGCGCCCTGCATAGGGCTGCTCCAGGTCGGGAGAACGCGCAAAGGCCACTCTTCACCGATCTCGCGGCAGAGATTTTCGACCAGCGCTAGCGAAGACTCGAGCGTGAAGATTTCTCCCTCACGCGGTCCCTCGGCGCAAAGGCCTGTGCCGCGCACCAGCGCTTCACGCCGCTCCGGGCTATCACCCAGCCGCTGCAATACGCTGCGATGATACCCAACCGGCACCGGGATCGATTTGCGAGGGTCGATCGACATGAATCTAATCACCCAGCGTCCAGTGGCACACCCGCGAGCCAGGTGTCGCGCACGGGGATGTTGGCTATATCGTTCGGCCTAACGCGGAACGGATCTTCCCCAAGAACGACAAGATCTGCGTATTTGCCGCTCTCGATACTGCCCGTGATGTCGTCGGCGCCGACTTGCCAGGCGGCGTCGAGCGTAACTGCCTTGAGGGCTTGAGCGACAGTGAGACCCTCGGATGGATTGAGCGCCTCACCCCCCTCATCCATCGCGCGCGTCACGGCTGTCTCCACAGCTTGCAGCGGCTCGAGCGGGGTGACGCTGTAATCGGAGTGCAGCGAAATCCTGAGCCCGGCGGCAAGCGCGGACCGGCAAGGATCGTAGTGCCGAATGCGCTCGGGCCCGATCAGGCGCTCCTGAAACGCCTTCCCCCAAATACGTACGTGCCCAATCAGAAACGACGGCGAGACACCGAGTTCGCGCATCGTCGCCATCTGTTCGGGATGGAGCATGCTGCAATGCTCGATGCGGTGACGGTGATCGGCGCGCGGCGATTCCTCGAGCACGGCGCGATAAGCCGCAAGCGTCAAGTCGATGGCGGCGTCGCCGTTGGCATGCACGCCCATCTGCCAGCCGGAGCGGTGTGCGCGTCGGATCGTTTCCGTCAGCTGCTCCAGGCTGAGATTAGCAGCGCCGCGCGCGGCCGTGCCAAGGTAGGGCTCGCGCATGAAGCCGGTGCGCGCCTGATTTGAACCATCCGACAACGTTTTCATGCCGGTGAGGCGCATTCGGTCATCGCCCATCCCGGGGCGCAGGCCGAGCGATTCCCAGCGCTGGGACGCGGCCGCCACCAGCATGCCGCGCAGCCGCACCGGCGCACCTTGCTCCGATATGGTGCGCAACCGTTCAAGCTCGCTTGCGCCGCGCAGCGCGCCGATGGCGCAATCGTGCAGCATGGTGCAGCCAGCCGCGGCGGCGCGCCGCGCAAGAGTCATCGCGCGGACGGTCAACTCCGCCTCGGATACGACCGGCATCCTGGCTAGGAATGGATACATGGCCGGAGCTTCTTCCAACCGTCCGGTTAGCGCGCCGCTTGCGTCGCGCACGAAGCGGCCCGCAGAAGGATCGGGCATCGTGTTGACGACGCCGGCGATTTGCAGCGCGCGCGAGTTTACATAGGCGACGTGGCCGTTCGTCTCGATCACGAACACAGGATGATCAGGCGCGGCGGCGTCGAGTTCCGCCAGAGTCGGGCCGCGCCGATCGCGAACGATGGTCGG
>JADLHI010000124.1 GCA_020848895.1 Hyphomonadaceae bacterium | reverse complement strand
CTCGGACGCGTGCTGCTGAGAGGTCGCGAGGAAGGCGCGCACTTCGCGGACGAAATCGCAGCCATCGGTTTGGATGCTGGCCACGCAATCATCGAAGATGGTGTTGGCTTCGTTGGTGTAGATGCTGACGTGGCCGCGCCCGTCGGTCTTCTCAATCGACTCCACCATCATCAGCATCAAGAGGTCGCGCGGCCAGCCGCTATACCAATAATGCTCGAACACCGAGCTTGGCGTTGCCTGGAAGGCGGTGCGCGCGAGCGTCGCGGCATCGAACGGCTGCACCGCGTAGCTCGGCCGCGAGGCGCGTTCGCGCTCGACGCCAAGTCCGCCGACGCCCCAAGGCGTGCCGATGTCGCCGCCGAGCGGAATGCCGCCAATGGCGGCGCTCTGTGTCGTTGACCAGGACGGGCTGTCGGAAATGCCGGTCATGGCGAGATAGTAGCGCGGCAGCCGATCGCGCGAGCGCAGGATGTTGAGCAGGATTTGCGCGGAAACTGCCTGCCCGTAGGCTTCGTTGAAGCCGACAGCGTCGTCGGCGATCTGGCGGGTTAGGCGTTCGCGCTGGGAGGGAATGCTCGGCGCGCTGGCGCACGAGGCGGCAACCAATGCTGCTGCGCAGGCGGCAATTATCGACTTCATGTTCCCTCCGGAGAGGGCTGAGTTTGCGCGCTCGGTTGACGACGCCAAGCAGGTTCGCTTGAAGGGCGCGATGGAGCACCTGATCGAAGGCTACCGGATCTACCGGAAGACACGCTGGCCGGAACTGCGGAGCCTGCACCGCTACCTGGCGGATCGCGGCCAATCACCCAGAACACTGATTATCGCGTGCGCCGACAGCCGCGTCGATCCGGCCACGATCTTCAACGCCGGGCCTGGCGAACTCTTCGTCGTCCGCAATGTCGCCAACCTCGCGCCGCCGTTCGAGGAGGCGCCCGGCTTTCACGGCGTCAGCGCGGCGATCGAATTTGCCGTGATGCACCTTAAGGTCGAGACGATCCTGGTGCTGGGGCACAGGCAATGTGGCGGCGTTGCGGCGGCTCTGGATGAGCGGCCACGCGACCCGCAATCCTTCCTCGACTCGTGGATCAGCCTTCTGGACACAGCAAAATCGCGCATTGGCAAGGACGGAGACCGCGTCTCGGAACTCGAACACGAGAGCATTCGTGTCACGCTCGAGAACCTCGCCACATTTCCGTTCATTCAGGATGCGATGAAGACGCGGGGCCTTAACCTTGTTGGCATGCGCTACGGCGTGGCTGACGGGGGGCTTGAGTTGTTGAACACAGTTACCGGCGCCTTCGAACCGGTGCTTTGACGCGAATTCACAGTATTGCCGCGCGTACCCGGGTGGCAGTCGTTTTGTTCCGTGGTATCGAGATCACGGTGGCAGCTGGTTTCGGGGCGCAGGAGACGTCATGGCGGACGTGCTCATTGTTTGTGTCCGTGAGGACGAACCGCAAGCAAAGGCGCTTGCGGACATGTTTGAGGCTGCCGGCTTTTCCATAGGCGGCGCACCGAACAGCGACGGCGCGTTGCGCTCAAGCGGCGCGGGCGTTGTCGTATGGTCGCAAGCGTCGATCCGGTCGCGGCCGTTTCTCGACGCCGCACAGCGCGTGATCAACGCCAACAAGGCAGTGGTCGCGAGCTTGATCGATCCGCCGCCGCCGTCGAGCATTGGCGAATCTCCCGCATTTGATCTGTCGCGTTGGGACGGCGATCCGAATGACCCTGCGCTCGATCCGCTCTTCTTTGCCGTTGACCGCATGGTGAACGCAGCGCGCGCCGGCGTTGGCGCGGCGCAGCGCGAAACCCGTGACTACGAGGCGCCGCCGCGCGCGTCGCGGCAGACGGCGCTCCGCGCTGAGCCGCCGCCACGGCGCCAAGAAGCGCCGCAATATCGCTCCCCGCCCCCGCCGGAAGCCGCGCCAAGCTATCGCGTGCCGCCGCAAGCCGATCCGCTGGGCTCGGAAGCCGAGCATTGGCGCGCCATTCGCGACAGCCGCAACCCGGCTGACTTCATGGACTATCTGGCGCGCTACGGCCCGGACGGCGCGTTCTCGGAAGTCGCCGAGTTGCGCTTGAACCAGCTCACCGCGTCCGGCGCCGCGCCGGCGCCATCGCGGCCGGCTGTGCGTCCGCCGCCGCCTGCGCCGCGCACGGAGGCGCCGGCGATGCGCCGCGCGGAGCCGCCGCCGCAACGGCGGCCAGAAGCGCTGCCGCCAACGCAACGCAGGCTTGATCCGCCGCCGCAAACACGTCGTCCCCCGCCGCTCGATCGCGATTATTCGCGCGACCTTCGCGATCCGCCGAAAGGCCAAGGCGGGCCGCTACGCGCATTTGTGCTGATTGCCTTGCTTGGCGGCGCTGCGCTCATCGGCGGGATTTATTTTGGCGGCGGCATGGGCGGTTCACCGCCAGCCGCGACGGAGCAACCGGAAACCCAGCCCGCGCAAAGCGAGTCCAGTGCCGGTGGCGACGATTTCTCGGCGCTGGAAGAGGCGCCCAGCGTTCCGCTTTCGGAGGCCGTGACGAACCGGGCCGATCGCCAGACCACGGCGCGCACACCCGAGCGCGAACCGCAACGGACAACCCGCGAAGAGCCGCAGCGCACGGTTGAACGCGAGCCGCCGCGCCGCGAACCGGCGGCGTCGACCGCCGCCAACAGCGCGGCAACGCCAACCGGACCGGCGCCGCTCTTCTCGCCGCAAACGCAAGGCAACCAGGGCGCGGTCCCGCTCAACCCGCAAACGGCTCCGCCGATCCAAACGGCGAATGTGGAGCCCTCGATCCTTGGCTCGGCAACGCCGCCGCAGACGCGCGCAGCGCCCGGCAATGTCGTCTGGACGCAGCGGCCGAGTGCACGGCGCATCTCCGAACTTTATCCGCGTTCGGCGCTCAATGACGGCGTCGGCGGCCGCGTCGTGCTCGATTGCCGCGTGCTGGGCGACCTTTCAGCCAGCTGTTCGATTGCTTCTGAAACGCCATCAGGCGCCGGTTTCGGCCGCGCCGCCATGAGCGCAGCTTCATCCTACCGCGCCCGTGCAACACTGTCCGACGGTTCGAGCGCCATCGGATCGAGCACCCGCATCGCGGTGAACTTCCAAGCGCCGCAGCGCTAAACGCAAAGGGAGCAGACGCTCGCGCCTGCTCCCTCGTTTTCTGCTCAATATTGACCTTAGCGCGTCAAACGCAACGCGCCGATGCCTGTGCCAATAGCATCGAACGCTTGCGACAGCTCCGCCGCGTTATCGGCGCGGTAGAAGTGGTCGCTGCCGGAGGCGCAATTACGCATCAGGTTTTCAGTCGCCGTATCGGTTTCGCGGAAGATCACCGTGTAGATCTCGATCCCGGCATTCTTGATGTTGCTGCAGAGCGCGGCTTCGCGGCTGTTGACGTACGTGACGTAGCTCGCTGACGAGTTGATCGGCCGGCGATATTGCGACGGTAGGATGCCGCGCAAGATGCCGCCAACCAACTGGTTTAGAAGGCCGCCGCTCGCGTAGTCGCGCCAAAGACCGAGGTGGTTGTAGGCTGAATAGTCGCTGCTCATCACCACGTCGCTGCCGACATTGGTGTTCTCGCCGTCCGACATCAGCACGATGACTTTGCGCACGTTGTCGCGCGCCGCGTTGAAGGCGGCGCCTTCGGTGAACGGCGCCGTCGGCGACAGCACGCGCCAGCCCCAAGCCAGGCCTTCGGCCTGGTTGGTGCCGCCGCCCGACCAGTGACGCATGGCGGCGATGTTGGTTTGAACCACGCCGTCGTCCGAGGTCAGCGGCACAATCGGCGTCGGGCAGCCGCGATTCGGGCCGCGCGTGTCGGGCGCCGATGTATCGAGCGACGCTGAGTTGTTGCGATACTTGAAGACGTTGAACATCGCGGCTTCGCGCTGCTGCTGCGTCGTGCCCGCGCCCGCGGCCATGTTCGTGCTCATGGTCGCGCCGGAGATATTGCCCACTGAATCCGTGAAGTAGGAGTTCGAGGTGCCGGTTACGCCATCCACGGTGTCGAGCCAGAAGAACGGCACGAACAATGTTTCAGCATTGGCGACGTTCGGCGCGGCGTCGGTAATGTCGTAGGGCTCGGGCCGCGCTTCGACGCAGCCTTTCCAGTCTTCGTTGGAGACAAGATCGAACAGCGCAAGATGGCTGACGCCGTCCGCGGGAGTCCATGCGTAGCAGCGATTGGTTTGACCACCTTGACCACCAGTCCCGCGACGCCAGGTGATCTGATAGGGGCCTGTGTAGCCGGATGGCGCAGCTGAAAGCGTGGTGCAATTGCTGGTGCCACTCGAAGAGCGATACGCAATCGAGCGATCCTCAAGCAGTTCGCCGTTATATGGCGCAGCGCCGGTCTGATCGAGCCAGGCGCGATGCGATTGCTCGTTGCCGATATTCACTTGCGCCACGAACGGCACCAGCGCCACGCGTACGGTGTCGCCATCCAACGACAGCAGATCGTCGGCGAGATCGCTTGCCGCGTCGCGCAGCGCCTGCATGTCGTTCGCCATCGAACCGGTGTTGTCGAGCACCATCGCCACTTCGATGGGAGGGCTCGCGT